>JAUZOH010000411.1 GCA_030706565.1 Bacteroidota bacterium
AAAACCCAGACAGACATTGTACTTTCGGATGGCATCAAGTCCCAGTTGACCGATATTGTTATTCCTGAAGATAGTCCCATCATCGGCAGGCAAATCGTGCAACTCAAATTCCCTAAAAACGCAACCATCTCCTTCATTCAACGGGACAATAGCTATATGTCAGCTACCGGATCAACCGTTTTATTAAGCAATGACAAATTGTTTATTTTGGCTGAAGATGAAAATTCGATGGCAGATGTATATAATTGTCTTTGTATCAATAAGAAATAAAAATTCCAATCTTTATCTGCCAACCAAACCTGTAATAATCGACCAAACAGGATGTCGTATTTTTTCCAATAAATAACATATTTTATTGCATTAAAATTATAAATTTTTAATTTTATTTCTCATAACAGCACTATTTTTAAAGTGTATTTTATTAAAAATTAAAATAATGAAATCTAATTTCCTCCTATTAATCATTTTTGCGATCTTCTGTAATATGAGTTTAAAAGCACAGGAGAATCCCGAGTTTGAAAAGCATGCATACAACTACGAAAGTATGATGGTCACAGCTTTCCAGAAAAGAGATACAGCACAATATAAAAGATCACTCGATCATTTAACAATGGATTTTTCGTCACTTAATGAAGAATCTCAGAATATATATAAAGTTATATTCAGTAACCTTAACTATAGTTTTGCTTGTCTTTATTCCATCTTAAATAATAAAACCAAAGCTCTGGAATATCTGGAAAAATCAAAATTCACAGATTACAGACAAATGTTGGTTGATGAAGATTTGAAAAATATCCGAAAAGAGAAACGGTTTAAAACTTGTCTCAAATATGCCAGGGAAAATGCACCTGATTATTTAAATACACTGAAAAAAGCCGCCAAATATGAAGGAAGCGGAAAAGAAGAACATATAAAATTTACTTATCAGTCAAAAGATAATCCCAACTTACAATTATTAAGAAAAACATATCAGCTCGATTCCATAGCCGGTATGGGAAATGAAATTTCACAGATTATAAATATCTCAAACTGGGTTCATAATTTAATACATCACGATGGGTACAAAGGAAATCCTGATCAACTAAATGCCTTAAATATGATTCAGTTATGTAAAAATGGGAAAAGGACTTTAACTTGTTACGGACTTTCAGTTGTTTTGAACGAATGTTACCTTTCATTAGGTTTTAAATCAAGGTATGTCAGATGTCTACCAAAAGATTCAACAGACAATGACTGTCATGTCATCGTAACCGTATATTCAATGACCTTAAAGAAATGGCTGTGGATTGACCCTACTTTTGATACTTATGTAATGAATGAAAAAGGTGAATTATTAGGCATTCAGGAAGTAAGGGAAAGATTAATAACCGGTAAACCTTTGATTATAAACCCGAACGCAAATTGGAATCATAAACAATCCGAAAGTAAAGAAGCGTATCTTGATTATATGACAAAAAATCTTTATAGACTTGAAAGTCCGTTAAACAGTGAGTTTGACTATGGAACTAAAATCAAAGGGAAAGAAATAAAATATCTCGATTTAGATCCTATTGATTATAAAAAACTTGAATCTGCTCAAAAAAATTTTGAAGAAAACTTATGTTTTATTCATACGTTTATTACTCATAATCCCAATATTTTCTGGGCAATTCCGGAATGATTATTTACTTTGACACGAAAATTATTAAAAACATATCATGATATTTATTATCTGTTGGCTTTTAGGATTGATTGTCGGAATCATAACTACATTACTTGATCCAAGCATAAGGGATTTAATTTCTATTTCCAACAATCTTCTGTTTTATCAATTGACAGTAACAGTAAGTTTGACTAATATTGTCGGTTTCGCGGGGCATGTATTCAAATCCGATCAGGTTGCAGAATCCATCGGATGGGGAAAAGGTTCGTTCTTCCAAAAAGAGCTGGGCTTTGCCGAATTGGGTTATGGAATTGCCGGGTTGATGTGTATATGGTTTAAAGGTTATTTCTGGCTGGCCACTATCATAACATTAGTACCTCTATACATTGGAGCTGCACTTGTTCATATAAAAGAGGTTAAAAAGAATAATAATTTCAACCCCGGCAATGTAATCAGCATTGCACCGGATTTTTTAATTCCCATTTCATTAATCGTACTTTCAATCCTTTCAGGAATATGGAAATAGAGTGAAGTGTGAAAAAACTGAAAGGATTTAAGAAGCGTCCATTAAGGTTCTAAAAAAATCCAAGTTTCACAATCTTCTAGGATCCGTCTTATAGGGTAACCTGGCCATTTTGCGGATTTCCACACTGGGATAATCAAATTCCTGCACCACTTTGCCTTCCAGAAGGTATACCCCTTGTCCGGTAAACGGGTACCTTTTCAGGGAATCAGGAAAATGCACCGTGTCGAAAAAGTCGCCACAGGTATCCAGAAAACAGCCGAAATGCATAATTTCATGCTTTACGGTAAAAACATATTTGAGAGAAACCAGTTCGCCAATCATTCGAACCACCTTACCCAATTTGGGCAACAGTTCATGAGCCAGGGTATTTCCCCGGTATGAAGTCTGCAACATATCAAAGCGGCTCATGCTTACCGGGAAGCCCATCAGCTCCATTTCATCGTATGCATCTTCCAATACATTGGTCTTTAAATCCGGCAGCCTGAATTCCCTGCGCTTTTCAGGGAATAACCTAGCGATTAGGGCCCTCTTTTCCGTTTTACCAGCGAATAACAGCTGTTCCCACATCAGTTGCTTCTTTGTTTTGCCGGTAAACCGGAAAGCTCCGGCCTTGATCAATATCCTCAGCTGCTCGTTGCCTGTGGGAACACGTTCGGTAAAATCACTGAGATCCTGAAATTCACCATGTAATTTTCGTTCATCAACAATCTGCTGAGCCAGTTCCCCTTCCAGATTTTTCAGAAGGATCAGTCCCAGGTAGATATCATTGCCATAAAGGGTAGTCAGATGCTCGCTTTTATTTATATCAGGCAGCCTGATATTTGCCCCGCAGTGCCTGGCTTCGTTGATATATACCCAGGTCTGGTAAAATCCGCCAAAATTATTAATCACCGCCACATGAAACTCATGTGGAAAATAGGTTTTAAGATAAAGGCTCTGATAGCTTTCCACGGCATAGCTGGCCGAGTGGGCCTTACAGAACGAATAACCGGCGAATGACGACATCTGCCGCCACACTTCCTGTGCCAGCGCATCACTGTAGCCACGTTGCCTGCAGTTGT
>JAUZOH010000412.1 GCA_030706565.1 Bacteroidota bacterium
GTTATTATGGCAAGAAGACCATTGTCAAAGCCAGTATTTTCAGTGGACAGGAGAAGACACACCTGGCCTGGGACGGAGTTCCGGGAGATAAACTTGCTTCTGACAGAAGGTACAATGGGCTGGGGCTCTACGAAGATCAAAACGGACAAGAACAATATTATGATAATGAAACCGACAATTATGTCCAGACACATTATCAACTCTTCTTTTCCAGGGAACTGGCCCCTTCCCTTAATTTTAATGCTACTTTACATTATACTCCTGGCCAGGGCTATTACGAAGAATATAAACCCGGTGAGAATTATGCTGATTATGCCTTGCCGAATGTGATTCTCGGGAATGATACGGTTTCTTCCACCGACATAATTACCCGTAAATGGTTAAAGAACGATTTCTATGGATTGACTTATACGTTGAGCTATACCAAGAAAAGAGTCAATGCTTTGTTGGGCGGTTCATGGGACGAATATGACGGGTCCCATTTTGGGAACCTGATCTGGGAACGTACTCCCGGCAACATTGCTCCTGATTACCGCTGGTACGACCACGACGGGGTGAAAAAGGATTTTAATATGTATGCAAAAATAAACTTGCTTCTTACCGAAAAACTTCATGTTTATGCCGATGCCCAATACAGGCATGTTTATTATTCCATCAAAGGTCATGATCGTGAAATTGGCTTGGACGGCAACCTGAGGGATGTTACCCAATTGCACCTGTTCGATTTTTTCAATCCTAAGGCCGGTTTATCCTATGACATCAACGCAAATCAAAACCTGTATTTCTCTATTGCTACAGCTCACCGGGAACCAACTCATGACAATTATGTGGATGCAGACCCGGCTAAGGACAAACCCATGCATGAAACTTTAAATGATTATGAATTGGGTTACAAACTGAGTTTCAATAATTTTACTGCTTGTGCCAATCTCTTCTATATGGATTATAGAAATCAGCTGGTGTTGACCGGGAAGATAAATGATGTAGGCGGTGCTATAATGACCAATGTTCATAAGAGTTATCGTCAGGGTGTTGAATTGAGTGCAGGGGCAACTATAGCGAATATCCTTCACTGGGATGGCAATATTTCCTTAAGCCGCAATGAAATAGTTAACTATGAAGGTTATATTGACAACTGGGATAATGGCGGCCAAATGAACGAATCAAAAAAACGCAGTGACCTGGCTTTTTCGCCTGATGTAGTGGCTGCTAATCAGTTTTGCCTGGATATGCCACATCATGTGAAGGTTTACCTGATGAGCAAGTATGTCGGCAAACAATATATTGACAACAGTTCAAGCAATGACAGGAAGCTTAACCCATATTTTCTCAATGATTTCAAAGTAAATTATGATTTTAAACTGGGGCTGCTGAAACAATCCGGGATTTTCTTTATGGTCAACAATATTTTCAATGTAAAATATATCAGCAATGCCTGGGTGTACCGCTATGTGTACGAAGGAAAAGAACAGGCTGATTACGGGTATTTCCCGCAGGCCGGTATACATTTTACTGCCGGCTTGTCGCTGCGCTTTTAAACAGGGATTTAGTGAAAAAATAAAAAGTCAGGGGCTTATACTCCTGACTTTTTATTTTTGTGTTAGCAGTCAAATGTTTTACATTTGGAGCAAATTTTGACATTTTATGCATAAGTTAAAATCATATTATTTCCTGCTAGTGTTAACAGTTTTCTCCTGCCAGAACTATTACCAGTCGGATCGTTTCAAAAATGTTTTCAGATATAATGAATCCAAGGGGATAACCTCCCTCGACCCTGCATTTGCCAGAAGCCAGACTAATATTTGGCCGGTGAACCAGTTGTTCAACGGTTTGGTACAGCTGGATGACAGTTTGCAGGTGGTCCCCTGTATTGCCAGGCGATGGACGGTTTCAAACGACGGGCTGGTTTATACCTTTGTATTGCGCAAGGATGTTTATTTCCATGATTCTTCTTTATTCCCGGGAGGAAAAGGCCGAAGGGTTGTTGCCGGTGATTTCGAATATAGCCTGGGAAGGCTTGTGGATGAAAAAGTGGCTTCGCCGGGTTCATGGATCCTTAACGGTATTGATAAAAATGCCAGCAATCATTTCAAAGGATTTGTCGCATTAAATGACAGCGTTTTCCAGATTTCATTAATCCGTCCTTTCCCTGCTTTTCTTGGTTTGCTGACCATGCAGTATTGCTCGGTAGTGCCCCGCGAAGTGGTTGAACATTATGGAGATGATTTCCGGAATCATCCTATTGGTACCGGTCCTTTTCAGTTCAAATATTGGAAAGAAGGGGAGAAACTGGTACTGGTTAAAAATCCCAATTATTTTGAGTTTGATTCCAACCATCATCGTCTGCCTTATCTGGATGCCGTGGATATTTCTTTTATTGCCGATAAACAATCAGAATTTCTGGAATTTATGAAAGGCAATATTGATTTTTTGTCAGGGGTGCAGTCTGTGTATAAAGATGAGTTGATCACTAAAGGGGGTAAGTTAAATCCCAAATACCGTAACCGCTTTGTGATGCTTACCCATCCTTACCTGAATACTGAATATCTTGGTTTTTTATTGGATTCTACCTCAGAGATTGGGAGGGGGAATCCTTTTAAGGATATAAGAATCAGACAGGCCATAAATTATGGTTTTGACAGGGTTAAAATGGTAAGATATCTTCGCAACAATCTGGCTATACCTGCTGTCAATGGTTTTGTACCGCTGGGTATGCCCTTTTTCTCTGATAAACCAATTTCCGGTTATTCGTACAATCCGGATAAAGCCCGTAAATTGTTACAACAGGCAGGTTTCCCCAATGGCAATGGCTTACCCAACCTGACCCTTACGGTTACCAGCGATTACCTTGATTTGTGCGAGTTTATCCAGCATGAACTGGAGCAAATTGGTGTTAAAGTGAATATTGATGTTAGTACAGGAGCCAAATTTAAAGATATGGTGGCTAATTCAAAATTGATTTTTTTCCGTGGTTCCTGGATTGCAGACTATGCTGATGCTGAAAACTACCTTTCTTTGTTTTACAGCAAAAATCTGAGTCCTGGCGGTCCGAATACCACCCATTTTACCAATCCTTTATTTGATCAGTTATATGATAAATCCTTAAAGGAATTTGATGTGCACCGCAGGATAGCTTATTATAAGCAAATGGATAAAATGATCGTTGATAAGGCTGCGGTGGTGCCTTTATACTATGATGTTGCAGTAAGATTTACCCAGAAAGATA
>JAUZOH010000413.1 GCA_030706565.1 Bacteroidota bacterium
GCAAACCATCAGAAGATGTGCTCAGAATTTTGAGTTCACTGTATCCTGTAAGCGGTCGTTTTGAATGCATCCGTTCTGCTGACGGAATAACGGTTATTGTTGATTATGCACATACACCCGACGCATTGGAGAATGTCCTTAAAACCATCCATCATGTCAGAAAAGGCAGTGAACAGATCATTACCGTAGTGGGTGCGGGCGGGCACAGGGACAAGACCAAACGCCCTGAAATGGCTGCTATTGTCACGGAGATGAGCGACAAAGTAATCCTTACTTCTGACAACCCGCGCGATGAGAAGCCTGAGGATATTATCCGCGATATGCAGGCCGGTGTGGGTGACGAAAACAAGAAGAAAGTTCTGGTTATTGTCGACCGTGCTGAAGCCATTAAAACCTCCATTATGCTTGCTGCCCCCAAAGACATTATTTTGCTGGCCGGTAAAGGGCATGAGACTTATCAGGAAATTAACGGTGTCAAACACCATTTTGATGACAGAGAAGTTGTGAAAAAGATATTTTCAGAAAGGGATAAAAACTAATAGGTTAATTAATTTTCTAATAGAATGTTATATTATTTGTTCAAATATTTGCATACATTAAATTTCCCGGGGTCTGGGATGTTCCAGTATATTTCTTTCAGATCGACCATGGCATTTATTACTTCACTGGTTCTTGCCTTGTGGATGGGAAAGAAGATTATTTATTTTCTGCAGAAAAAACAAATAGGTGAAACCATCAGAAACCTTGGATTGGAAGGCCAGCTTCAGAAAAAAGGTACTCCAACAATGGGAGGGATTATTATCATTTTGTCCATATTAATTCCGGTACTTTTATTTGATGATTTATTAAACGTATATGTTCTTCTGATGTTAGCCACCATGCTTTGGTTAGGTGGAGTTGGATTTTTAGACGACTACATTAAGGTATTCAAGAAAAATAAGGAAGGACTTGCAGGCAGGTTTAAGATTTACGGACAAATAGGAATCGGTTTGATTGTTGGACTTACCTTATGGCTTAGTGATGATGTCGTTGTCCGCGAAAGGGTGTTGTTGGGAAACGTTCCAGTGACCGAACAAACCAGCAAAGGAGAAGGTATAAAGCAGGAAAAAATTTTTGTACATAATGATATTAAATCGACAAAAACCACCATTCCTTTCCTGAAAGGGCATGAATTTGATTATGCCAGTCTTATTGGTTTTGTGAAAAATGGCGCTGATAAGTGGGTATGGCTGGTATTAATTCTGGCCGTTATTTTTATCATCACGGCTGTATCGAATGGTGCCAATATAACTGATGGTTTGGATGGCCTGGCGGCGGGGCAATGTGCTATTATTGGTTCAACCCTGGGTATCTTGACGTATGTCTCCGGCAACTCGATCTATTCCAATTATTTGAATATCATGTACATCCCTTATGTGGGTGAAGTGGTGATTTTTATGTGTGCATTTATAGGGGCAATTGTAGGGTTTTTGTGGTATAATTCTTACCCTGCCCAGGTGTTTATGGGCGATACAGGCAGCCTTTCATTGGGTGGAATTATTGCCGTTTGTGCCATCATCATCAGAAAGGAACTTCTATTGCCTATTTTATGCGGGATATTTTTTGTAGAAAGTCTGTCGGTCATGATTCAGGTAGGCTATTTCAAACTGACTAAAAAAATGTATGGAGAAGGACGAAGAGTTTTTAAAATGGCTCCGCTTCATCATCATTATCAGGTAGGCGGGTATCCTGAGGCAAAAATCGTTACCCGTTTTTGGATCGTTTGTATATTATTGGCTGTATTTACAGTAGCTACATTAAAGATGCGGTAACATAAGGAAAATTAATTAATCATGAAACGAACATGTTCTTTTAACACTATTTATTGGCTGATTAAAAGGAAATTAGATGCGAAGTTCATTCAATTTTAATTATAAAATTATTTACGGATGAAAAGAATAGTCATATTAGGAGCAGGTGAGAGCGGAATAGGTTCGGCTGTTCTTGCAAAACAAAAAGGCTTTGAAGTTTTTGTTTCGGATTCCGGAGCGGTCAAACCGGATTATAGGGAGATGCTTAGTAAGTACGAGCTGCCGTATGAAGAAAATGGCCATACGGAAAGTCTTATTTTAAATGCGGATGAAGTGATCAAAAGTCCGGGAATACCTGAAACTGCTGAAATTATTCAGAAAATAAGAGAAAAAAATATTCCGGTGATTTCTGAAATAGAATTTGCAGGGCGTTATACCCATGCTACCAAAATTTGTATCACAGGGAGCAATGGTAAAACTACGACAACTTCTTTGATTTATCATATTCTGAAAAAAGCAGGCCTGAATGCCGGCATAGCCGGAAATGTGGGAAAAAGTTTTGCCCTTCAGGTTGCTGAAGAAAATTATGATTATTATGTAATCGAGCTCAGCAGTTTTCAGCTTGACGGCATGTATGATTTTAAGGCTGACATTGCCATCTTGCTCAATATCACTCCTGATCATCTGAATCGTTACGACTACAAGATGCAGAATTATGTGGATTCAAAGTTCAGGATCATGCAGAATCTAACTGCCAGTGATTGTTTCATCTATGACATTGACGATGAGGTCACGGCAAAAGAAATGGAAAAAAGATCTACTCCGGCCAGGGTTTATCCTTTTTCAATAAAGGAAACAATAGAATCCGGAGCTTGTATAGAAGATAAAAATTTGAAAATTAAAATTAACGATAAAGACTTTACCATGTCAATAGAAGAATTAGCTTTAAAAGGAAAGCATAACATTTACAATTCCATGGCTGCAGGTATTGCTGCCAGGGTTTTAGATATCCGGAAAGAAGTAATTCGCCAGAGTTTGAGTGATTTTCAGGGTATTGAACATCGTCTTGAACATGTAATTAAAGTGCGTGGTATAGAGTTTATTAATGATTCTAAAGCCACTAATATTAATTCTACCTGGTATGCACTGGAAAGCATGACTACAAAAGTTGTGTGGATTGTGGGTGGTATTGATAAAGGCAACGATTATGCAACTCTTTACGATTTGGTAAAGGAAAAAGTGAAGGCTATTGTTTGCCTGGGAAAAGATAATACCAAGATTCATGCGGCTTTCGATGACATGATTGATGCCATTGTTGATACCCAGTCGATGGAAGAAGCTGTCAAACGTTCGTATTATTTGGCTAAAAGCGGGGAAACCGTTCTTTTTTCGCCGGCCTGTGCAAGCTTCGATCTGTTTGAAAATTATGAAGAC
>JAUZOH010000414.1 GCA_030706565.1 Bacteroidota bacterium
GCCGTAATCTGGAACTAATTTCCCGTCGCTATTATACACCTGAGCTTCGGCAGTAACAGACTTAATACCGTAGGGCCGGTTATTAACAACTTTAACCGAGTTGGTTGCAGGGTTCCATTGAATATGAACAGGTTCACAGGCTATCTTGCTGCCAAAATAGGCACCTGTAAGGTCAAAATAATAATCGTAGGTTTGCCAGATCATGGTAGGATAAGCTGACTGACTCATCCATATAAGCATTCCGGAAGCATCTTTCCACATATGATCATTCCAGGCTTCGTACATAGCCTTCAGGGTTTCCACGTTCATGAGTTGAGCTTTTTTACAGAAATCCTCTATCGTAGCCGAAACGCCATACCGAGCATTCATATCATTGATATACCTGACCGGATCTGAACCTCCCCCCAATGCTCCATCGGTACAGAAGAAATGCTTTGCCCACATGTTGGTATTGCTTTTTACAGCTTCAGCGGTAGGAGGAACCCAATATTCTGAAGGCATAAATTTCTTAAAACTTTCAACATTCACGAAAGTGGCTGTTCCCAGTTCACTGCGCATTCCATAGCTGTCTTTCGAAAACAGATAACCATTATGAGGATCGGTAAAATAGGTTTTAGGATCAACATTTCCCCAGATACCGCTGCCTGAAAGATTTCTACTCCCTCCATGAATAGAAAAATTCGGATTATTCTCCCCTGCGTTGGATCGTGCTATATAAATTCTATCCTCACCATCGAAATCCTTTACAGCATTCCTTATTGTCATATTCAAAGGACCATTGGGATCGCCCCCGGGGACGCCCTCATTAGCACCGCACCAAATTATTAGGGAGGGATGATTCCTTAGCCTTTTCACCTTCTCTACAGCATTTCTCTTAAAAATGCCAATACTGTCAATTGAACCAAAATTGTTCAACCAAAAGTCGTCCCATACCATAATACCATATTGGTCGCAATAATTATAAAAATCCTCATCCGTAACCTCGCCTGTCCAATTGCGGATAACATTAAAATTCATCTCTTTATGAAAACGTATGCGGGGTTCATAATCCTTTCCTCTTACTTTTAACATATAATCGGACATTCCCCAATTCCCTCCTTTAAGAAGAATGGGTACATCATTCACATAAACACGCATGGGGCCGTTAAGCGAAGTTGTATCCATAGAAATCTTCCGGATGCCGAACATTTTAGAGGAAACATCGGATACTTCACTGTGATTGATCACAAACCTAACCGTGCATGTATAAAGGTGCTGAGTCCCATCCTTTTGGCCACCGTAACCATTGGGCCACCAGAGTTCGGGATTTTTTACGCTTAGCTGGGGAAATTCAGATGAATTGAAGGAAACTGTTTTAACTGAATCCGGATAGAGAGTAATTTCATGACTAACAATTACAATATTTCCCGGATTTATAACAGCTTTAACTATTCCCGAAACAGGGTTGGAAGTAGAATTTCGTAAATTAATTCCAACAAAAAGATTAGCAAGCTGATGATTTGGTAATTCTGTCCTAACCCAGGGATCCTCAATGCTTACAGCTCCGGTTGTACAAAGAGTAACACTATCCGTAATCCCGCTGTTGTATCCGGGAACCGAAGGCATCCAATCCCATCCGGCACTGCTTAAATAAGTAGGGCATTCCCAATTTGCCAATGGGTGATTATGTTGGGGATCATTGCGCGGAGGTAAAACTAAAACAGCAATTGCATTTTTCTTTTCGCTTATTAAGAGATCCGTAATATCATATTTTCCCCTTTCCATAGGCCCTTTCAAAGTGCCCAGATGATGCCCGTTGAAATAAATCTCGCCAATTTTGTGTATACCATTAAACTTAAGCCACATACGTTTATCAGCAGGTAATTTTGATGCGACAAATTCTGTACGGTACCAATAAGGTTTGTTGTATTTGGCATGATCCACCTTGTAAATATTATCAGCATAATCTGGATTAGGCTCTTTACCAGCAAGGACATAGGAATAGAAAACAGTTCCAGGAACAATGGCATTTACCCAGCCTTTAGGAACAAAATCAGGCATCGAAATCTTTTCGCCTTCAACGGCAACATCACTTTGAGCAATCAACCTCCATTTAAGCGGTCCCGAATTTTTCTGCCCAAGGGCCATTAGTTGTATAAATACAAAAAAGTACAAAAAGGCAAACAAGGATGCAATCTTTCGGTTCATAGCTATTTGTTTAAATATTCAGGATTATTCGGAATTGATTGAATATAAATAGGGTCATCTCCGGCTCCCTGGTAAAGGCCTAGCCGCAACTCCTTTAAAGGTCATTATTACCGGTTCTATGTTCCCTTGTTTGTCGAATTTCATTCTGTCAATGCATGTCACCCTTGAATTACCGGCCGTCTCATGTAATGGCCTGCGATGATATACAATATACCATTCATCGGTCCCGGGAATATTAATAACCGAATGATGTCCGGCACCTGTGGCGACCAAACTGTCCCGTTGGAGGATTGTTCCTTTGCGCTCAAAGGGGCCAAAAGGCGAATCAGCAACCGAATAAGCAACCTTATAATCAGGCCCTCCCCATCCCCCTTCGGACCACATAAAATAATACTTGCCCTTACGTGTAAACATTACAGGTCCTTCAACATAACCTTTTGGAGTGATTTCACGGAATAAAGCACCATCGCTTAAAGGAAGAAACCCTGTAAAATCGTTCTTTAATTTTACGATATTACAATGACCCCATCCCCCATATATCATATAATACGATCCATCCTTATCCTTAAAAACAAACTGATCGATAGGCTGAGCTCCATGAACTATTTTATTTAATAAAGGTTTTCCAAGATAATCCTTAAAAGGCCCTTCAGGATTACTTGCAATTCCAATACCAATGCCTCCTAGCTGATCATCCTTTTGAATATCGTTAGCACTGAAAAACAGGTAAAACTTACCTTTCTTCTCCACAATCGCCGGAGCCCACATTGCACGACTAGCCCATTTTATCGATGCAGTATCGATAATCCGGCTGTGCTTGGTCCAGTGTACAAGATCAGGAGAAGAAAAAGCATCCATAAATACCTGTTTATCGTAAAAATCAGAAAAAGTCGGATAAACCCAATATTTCCCGTTTAAAATAGCGCCTTCAGGATCTGCATACCATCCTTTGAAAACAGGATTACCGGCACTGGAAATCTTCTTATTTGACAGCTCCTGTTTTGGCAACTGACAATACATATTTTTCGCTGAC
>JAUZOH010000415.1 GCA_030706565.1 Bacteroidota bacterium
CCGAGTTGTTCTTGCTGAGAAAGGGAAAACGGCCGGTTTAAATGCCGAGAATTCTGGTAAAGAGGTTTCTTATACTGGCAAGAAACTGTCTGTAAAGTTATAAATATGTTGATATCTAATCAATTAACTAACTAACTGACTTGGGTAAATTAATTATGAAAAAATTAACATTATTAATTATTACATTTTTAACAATTGCCGCGAATTACAGCAATGCCCAACGCCCCGATCCAGTTAAGACCGACAAAGGGCTTGTACAGGGTATTTATGAAAACGGATTAACGGTTTACAAAGGGATTCCGTTTGCTGCGCCTCCCGTTGGGAATCTTCGCTGGAAAGCTCCTCAACCTGCCCAAAGCTGGACGGGGATAAAACAAGCCGACAAATTTGCTCCCGCTCCTTTTCAGGGTGGAAATACACCTTCAGGAAAGAGCGAAGACTGCTTATACCTGAATGTTTGGACTCCTGTTAAATCGGCAAAAGAGCATATTCCGGTACTCGTCTGGATTTACGGGGGAGGTTTCAGCTTTGGATCGACTTCGGATCCTGGTTATAACGGTGAAAAACTGGCCAAAAAAGGCGTCGTGTTTGTTAGCATAGCTTATCGCGTTGGCCAGCTTGGTTTCCTGGCCCATCCTGAATTGAGCTCTGAAAGCCCCGACCATGTCTCCGGAAATTATGGTTTGCTCGACCAGATAGCTGCATTGAAATGGGTAAAGAAAAATATTGCCGCATTTGGTGGCGATCCTAACAAAGTAACCATTTTTGGCGAATCTGCTGGTGCTATTTCTGTTAGTATGCTTTGTGCTTCGCCCTTGGCAAAAGGTTTGTTTCAGGGCGCTATCTCACAAAGCGGTGGCTCTTTTGGACCAACCCGTTCTGTTACTTTTCCTGGAGAAAATATGAAAACTCTCAAACAGGCTGAAATAGATGGCGAAAACTATATGAAGAAAGCAGGTGTGTCATCTGTTGCCGAACTAAGAAAGATTGAAGCCGACAAACTGCCTTTGGGATTTGGAATGCCTGGCGGTTGGCCAATAGTGGACGGTTTTGTAATTCCGGATGATCAGTATAAATTGTATGAGGCCGGCAAATACAATGACATTCCCGTACTTATCGGGTACAACTCTGATGAAGGGGCCAGCTTTTCGCATGAAAAAACGCCAGAAGATTATTTTGCCGCCGTTAAAGCCCGTTATGGCAAATTTGCTGATGATCTGATCAAAGCTTATCCGGCACAAGGAAATACTGTTCCTAAAACAGCCCGCGACCTGTCCCGAGATGCTGCTTTTGGCTGGCAAACCTGGAGCTGGGCACGTCTTCAGACAAAAACCGGTAAGTCAAAGGTCTTTTTATATTATTTTGACCAACACCCTGCATATCCTAAAGAATCGCCCAGGTATGGTTTTGGATCGCCTCACGGACAGGATGTTGCATACGTATTTATGCACATTGATGGTTCCAATCCCCAAACTTCTAAATCGGATCTGGTAATTTCGGAAGCCATGGGAACCTATTGGACCAACTTTGCTAAATACGGCACTCCAAGCGGAAAAGGAAGCCTGGTATGGCCTGTGTTTAATGAAAATAAACCTTCGGTAATGTATTTTCAACAAACACCGCATGTCGGAATAGTACCTGGTCTGTCATCCCTTAAGGTTTTAGATAATTATTTTAAGTGGAGAAGAAGTCCTGAAGGCGAAAACTGGGCAAAATAAGGCGGGATGATGAAAAAAATGATTTATCTGTTGGTATTCATGTTTTGTGTTTTTCAAAACATGAATGCCCAAAATACAAATTCAGAAAAGAACGATTCTTTTTACAAAGATTTTAAAACGGAATTTGTATGGGAAGCCAAAGTGAAAATAAACAATATGATTAATGTCGGTGAAAGCAAGCGTGGCGCAAGAAGGGTAATTCCTATAACAGGCGGTACTTTCAGCGGTCCAAAAATTAAAGGCGAAATTTTACCTGGAGGTGAAGACTGGCAACTGGTGCGTCCCGACGGAGATACGGAACTCAATGCCCGGTACCTCATGAAAACTGATGACGGATATACATTTCAGGTTCTTAACAAGGCTTTGATTCATGTTGATGCTTCAACCAAAACTTTTTATTGTAAGTCGGTTTTGGATTTCGAAGCTCCTGTCAACAGTCCTTACACCTACCTGAACCATGCGATATTCCTGGGAACTTTAAAAATGCCGGAATTAAAACAAGGCGAAGAACCCTATGTGATAATTGGAGTTTATAAAGTGTTGTAATTGAGTATTGTATCAGAATAAGGAATAAAATAGAAAACGCAATTTTATGAAAAAAGGAATAATAGCTGTTGCTCTCACTGTTATTATGTCAATAGTCTCAGCAAAAGCGCAAAATCCCATTATACAGACAAAATATACCGCCGATCCGGCTCCAATGGTCTATCATGATACGGTATTCCTTTACACCAGTCATGATGAAGACGATGCAGTTGGGTTTAAGATGCAAAACTGGCTGTTATATACTTCCACTGATATGGTGAATTGGACGGATCATGGGGTTGTTGCCTCTCTGTCAAATTTCAAATGGTCCGACAGGGCAATATCCGGGTGGGGCGGTTCTGAAAATGGAGCCTGGGCGCCGCAGTGTATTGAAAGAAACGGGAAATTTTATATGTATTGCCCTTTGCAGGGAAGAGGAATTGGAGTACTTGTGGCCGATAGTCCTTATGGCCCGTTTTCTGACCCCATCGGAAAAGCCCTGATTGATGGCAGTTATGACAGCATAGATCCTACAGTGTTAATAGATAATGATGGACAGGCATATCTTTACTGGGGCAATCCCAATCTTTGGTATGTTAAATTGAATCTGGATATGATCTCTTTTAACGGAACTCCTATAAAGGATAGTTCATTTGCTAAAATAAAAGGACAACCGGATCCTTTTCATTACCAGGAAGGCCCCTGGGCTTATAAACACAACGGGCATTATTATATGGCTTATGCTTCAACCTGTTGCCCTGAAGGTATTGGCTATGCAATGAGTAATTCGCCCATCGGTCCTTGGGTATATAAAGGTATGATTATGGATGGTGACGGGCGTTCTAGTGGAAACCATCCTGGAATTATTGACTATAAAGGAGCTTCCTATTTATTCGGATTTAATTATGCAATTTCTAAACAATACGTGTCAAAGCATTACGAAAGACGTTCGGTATGCCTTGAAAAATTAAA
>JAUZOH010000416.1 GCA_030706565.1 Bacteroidota bacterium
CATTACTTTCCTTTGCGAATGTAAGCGCACCATACCAGGTACATACCTCTGGATAAGTAATTTTTTTAAGCGGGGTCTTCTTGCCGGGGTTTTGATTGGGTGGAATTAAAAAATGTTCGGCTACACGCTTACCTATTTCCTTAGGTGAGCACCCTTTTGGCCAATTCCCGAAGTTGTTTTTAACTTTGGACGATTGGGCCAAACATATTCCCTGGTCAGCAAAAATGACCAATAATGCAATTAGCAGTGGTTTAAGTCTATTTCTCATTTTATTTAAGTGGAATAAAATTATTTGCCCAAGATAAGGAAAAAATTCCCGGACAGAGGCATTTGTACTCATATAGCTATGGTTATTGGTTTAAGAAAGGGAAATTTTTAACGATTGATATCAGTAAAAAACTTTCAGTTAGATCGAATAATTCTTGAAAATCAGTAGTTTAAGCTCAAACAACGTTTTTTTGTTTTTTATTCATCTTTATCTTTTTCCGGAAGAAAAATTATTTACTTTGTGAAGTTGAAAAATAAAATTAGTAACATAAAAAATTGCTTAAATGATTGAGGCAGTTTAGAATAGATTTATCTATGTCAAAATTAAATTCTGAAGAACTTATTCATCTGAAGGCACTGTGTATATTCCTATTGCTTTGTCCTTTATTCATTGGTTGTGGCAAGGGAAAGAAAATATCCCAGGTTGTTCCGCCTTCTTCTACAGATACTGTAGCGAATAATCCTTCAGTTGACATATCTTCTATTGGCCAATTCCATTTTCCTGTCAAGGGGAGGGTAATTAGTCCCTTTGGAAATCACCGCAGGGGGCATTATCATACGGGAACAGATATAAAACTTCAGCATGGCGACACTGTCCGGGCTGCATTTGACGGACTGGTTACAAAGGCCGGGCCTTATTATGGTTACGGGAATTTGGTTATCTTGAAGCATACCAATAATATGGAAACCTATTATGCCCATTTAAGCAGATGTTTGGTGGCAGTAGGCAACAGAGTAAACGCCGGAGATGTTGTTGGTTTGGGGGGGCGTACAGGCCATGCGACAACAGATCATCTCCACTTTGAGTTGAGATTTAATAATATACCACAGAATCCTGAAACTTATTTCGATTTTAGAAACCTGACCGTCCGGACTCCGGTTCCTGAATATATACCCTTGAAAATTGAACATAAAATTAAGACCGGCAGTAGTTTCCGCAATTCATATATCGTCATACACCATGGTGACACATTGTATTCCATTGCCAAACGCTATAAGACTTCAGTCGGGAAGATACGAAGGATTAATCACCTGGCTAATGCTGATTTAAAAATTGGGATGAAGCTGAAGTTGAGGTAAAATCCTCCTGATGGGGAGGCCGGTTGATTTCTAATATTTATCAAAGAGAGAAAAAATTTAATTTCTCGTCCTTTTAAATGTTTGGGCCGGACTTAACGCTGAGGTATACGTAATGTATGATTTTACAGTTGCCCGGGATGGAAGCGGCGATTTCATCACTGTTCAACAGGCTATAAATGCTGTACCTGATAGCCGGGAAAAGCAGACTGTTGTT
Source organism: Bacteroidota bacterium (assembly GCA_030706565.1). Lineage (NCBI taxonomy): Bacteria > Pseudomonadati > Bacteroidota > Bacteroidota bacterium. The sequence goes on from JAUZOH010000416.1 coordinate 1,562, forward strand.
TTTATTGAGAATGGTTTTCAGCATACTCTTTATGCGTATGGCAATCAGAATGGGCTAAGCAGGCAATTAGAATAATTATCCCTGATTATTTTCTTAAAAATTTAGATTGAATTCTGATTTTCTTTATCTGGGTTTGTAAGACGATCAAAGTGACCAGGGAAGAAATAAAATCAGCAACAGGTGCACCGCACCATACTCCATTCAGCCCGAAAAAATGAGGAAGAACAAGTAAAGCAGGAATAAAAAATAATACCTGTCTCGATAAAGAAAGGAATATGGAAATTTTTGCCTTTCCTATGGATTGGAAAAAATTTGAAGTGACCATCTGAAAACCGACAATAGGGAACATGGCCAGATTGAAGCGTAGCCCGATAACGGCTATTTTGATCAGTTGGTCATTGGAAGTGAAGCAACCGGCAATTTGAGCTGGGAAAATCTCGCTGAGCAGGAAACCAAATGTTGTGACGCAGGTTCCAGCTGCAAGGGTATATTTAAAAACGCTTATCACCCGGTGGAATTTTTGGGCTCCATAATTATACCCTGAAATTGGTTGCATACCCTGGTTGAATCCGAGTACAATCATCGCAAAGAGCATACCTATGCTGTTGATTATTCCATACGCGCCAATGGCAAAATCGCCGCCATACTTCGAAAGGCTGAGGTTGATAATCAACGTTACCAGGGTTGCGCAGATGAGCATCAGGAAGTTCGACATGCCAATTGAAAAGATATCGCGTATGATTTTAATTTTCGGTTTGAAATAGCCCGGGAGAAAGTGAACCAGACTGCTCTGTTTCATGAAATGGATCAGGACCCTTACGGTGCCTACAAATTGTGCGCAGACAGTTGCAGTGGCTGCCCCTCTGATTCCCCATTTGAAAACAAATATAAACAGGGGAGCCAGAATGAGGTTTACTCCGACAGTCAGTAAGGTGGTGAGCATGGCTTTCTTGGGATAGCCCGAAGCTCTCATCACATTATTCAATCCTATATAAAGATGGGTAAGTACATTTCCCAGCAGGATGATCTGCATAAATTCCCTGGCATAAGGCAGGGTGTTTTTACTGGCTCCAAGTATCTTCAATAGGTCATCGAGAAATGAAAGTGCAAAAACAGAAAACAGCGTTCCAAGAAGCAAATTTAGAAATACGGCATTGCCGAGTATGAGTGTCGCCCCTTTTCTGTCGCGTTGCCCTAAGCGGATGGAAACCATTGTCGAAGCACCCGCTCCTACAAGTGATCCAAAGGCTGCTGCCAGGTTCATCAATGGGAAAGTAAGCGCCAAACCTGATATGGCCAATGGCCCTACACCGTGTCCGATAAAAACACGATCAATGATGTTGTACAATGACGATGCGGCAGTTGCAATGATAGCCGGAAGGGAATATTGAAGTAAAAGCTTTCCTATTTTTTCTTGTCCTAATGCTTCTGTGATTTCTGAATTTGCCATATATAATGAAGCTCAAATAAAATTGTGTCCTGAATCTGTTTTTGCAAAAGAATTATGAGGGGATCAGTTCAAAAACCATGTGGAGAGAAAAAATCAGGCATAGATTTTAGTTAAACGGAATAAAAAGAACCTGGTATCACTTACTCCCCGAAGAACAGTACGGAAAGCTTTGATTTTTGCATTAAATGATTCTGCAGAAG
>JAUZOH010000417.1 GCA_030706565.1 Bacteroidota bacterium
GATTTGATTGAAGATCCGCTGATCAATAGGCGGTTACTCAACAAATACTGCCCTTTGGCATAAATCAGGAATTGACTGAAAGAACCGTTGAATTTGGGCTGCCTGCGGCTGTCAAAAACCGAAGGGGCAGTCAGGTTATTCAGGTGATTATTAACTACGACAGTTCCAACTTCCAGGTTCATCCGCGGCGAAAGCTGCCTGTTCCATGACGGAGCCACATAATTGCTGAACATACTCCCGTTTCCTGAAAATTTGCTAAACGAAGTCCCCATCTGCAAACCAAAGTGATTGAGATTATTGCTGCTTCTTACATCTGTCTTGGTTGAGGCTTTCGCAGCAGGAGCCACCGTATTGCTGTCTGTTGAAAAGTAATAATCATCCGGGCGGTTCTCCTGTGCATATATAATGCCAAATGATAACAAAGACATTAAAGTAAATAATATCTTCCTTTTCATTTTTATAAGGTTTACATGATAAGAAATAACAAAACTTTCACAAATATACAATAAAGTAAGCTGTATTATTCCTCTTTTATTTAGCAAAAATACTTTAAATATTTTCCAGTCGTGATACCTTTAAAACCCCTTTCACTTTTGCAAGTTTACGGATAAGTGTCTGTAAATGATTGGTATTATGTATAAACACTTTAATTACACCTTCAAAAACCCCGTCATTGGTATCAACCGAAATTGAACGCATATTAACTTTAAGATCCTTGCTGATCACATCCGAAATATTGCTTACAATGCCCACATCGTCTATACCGGTCACTTTGATGGTAGCCTGGAAAAATGCATTGTCCCCTTCGGTTCTTGCCCAACGGGCATTGACAACCCGGTAGCCGTATTTGGCAATCATTTCCCGGGCATTCGGGCAACTGGTGCGGTGAATTTTTATGCCTTCATTGATCGTAACAAAACCAAAAATCGGATCCCCAAAGATGGGGTTGCAGCATTTCGACAACTGGTAATCCAGCTTGTCGGTTTTATCGTCAATAAGCAGAAAATCTTCCGAGGACGGGAGTTGGGGTTTGACGATCTTTTCAAGAACGGGCGTTTCGATTTTCTCCGTTTTTTTGATCGATTCTGCAGCAGATTCAAGAATCAACTCCTTAATCTCAGAGACATCAATTTTTCCAGTTGCAATGGAATGATAGAGGTCTACTGCAGTTTTTAATTTGTAATTCTTTAAAATCTTAGTAACATTCTGGTCATTGAGCGATAATTTCCAGTTTCGCAGGCGCCGCCGGAGCATTTCTTTGCCCACTTCGGCTTCCTTGAGCAGTTCTTCCTTCAGCGCCAGTTTTATCTTTGTCTTTGCCTTGGAAGTCACCACAAAATCCAACCAGTCTTCTTTGGGTTTCTGAGATTTTGAAGAAATAATCTCAACATTATCTCCATTCTTCAGCGGATAACGAATGGGCATATTTTTATTGTTCACTTTAGCTCCCACACAGGTCATTCCCAAGTTAGAATGAATATCAAAAGCAAAATCAAGCACTGTTGCACCCGCAGGAAGTTTCTTTAAATCGCCCTGGGGGGTGAAAACAAAAATTTCCTTGGCATAAAGGCTTAATTTGAAATCATCCACAAAGTTTGAAGCATCCGGTTCTGCAGTTTCAAGTACCTCCCTGACCTTATTCAGCCAGTCATCAGCGCCTTTATCGCTTTCAATCCCTTTGTATTTCCAATGGGCGGCAAAACCCTTTTCGGCGATTTCGTTCATTCTTGCGGTACGAATCTGTACTTCAACCCATTGCCCGCCCGGGACCACCACAGTAGTATGCAAAGATTCATAGCCATTGGATTTGGGTACTGAAATCCAGTCACGCAGCCGCAAAGGATTGGGCTGATAAAAATCAGTTACAATGGAATATACCTGCCAGCAATCAGATTTTTCCTTATCCAGGGGACTATCCATGATAATCCGGATAGCAAATTTGTCATATACTTCATCAAAGCCCACATCCTGACGTCTCATTTTCCTCCAGATGGAATAAATGGATTTCGTTCGGCCCTTGATCTCAAATTTGAACTGATGTTTGATCAATTCATCTTTGATAGGTTTTATAAAGTCGCGGATAAAACGGTTCCGTTTTTCCTTACTGGCTTCCAGTTTTTTCTCTATGCTGTGATAATCTTCAGGCTCTGTATATTTCAAGGCAAGGTCTTCCAACTCAGACTTCAGGGTATATAATCCCAATCTGTGTCCCAAAGGGGCATATAATTCAAGGGATTCCGTAGCCATCTTAATTTGCTGTTCGGGAGGCAAGTTATCCAGGTTCCGCATATAGTTAAGGCGTTCGGCCAGTTTGATCAGAATAACCCGGACATCAGTCGAAAGCGAAAGGATAAGCTTGCGGAAATTCTCAGTCTGCATGGAGGTATCCCGGGCATCAATGCTGGAAATTTTTATCAAACTGTCAATGATCCTGGCTATATTTTTCCCGAAAAGTTGCTGAACTTTTTCAAGGGGAATAAATCCGTCGCGAACATAAGTATAGAGCAAAGAGCTTATGATGGAAGTAAGCCCAAGATTAAGTTCTGTAGCCAAAATCCTTGAAATCTCCAAAGGCTGAAAAATGAATGGATCACCCGTAAAAGAGGTCCTGTGTTTAGATTCGTCCAAGGCCAGATTAAAAGCCTGACGCAGGAGTTTTTGTTCGTCCTTTGACAATTCCGGTTTGGTATTACGTACCAAGGAGCGGTAGCGGTTTACCATCTCTTCCCTGTATTGGGTGGAAGTTAACAACTCGTTCATGATCTAAAAAACTCAAAAATTCGTTTCTTAGGCAAAGTTAAGCTATTTTTTGGTAATTGTATGGGTATAAATACTGATATTCTTCATAAAAAATCAAATATTTTGGACATATAGAATAAAAATAGGGGGGAAGGGATAATTAAAAAATAAATTTTATCTATTTATGAATAAAATTTGGATGATTGCCAAAAATTTTACGGTAAATTCAAATTATAATAAATTGATGATAATGGGGTAATGGGGTAATGGGTTAATGGGGTAATGGGTTAATGAGATAATGGGATAATGGGTAATGGGATAATGGGGTAATGGGGTAATGGGATATTGGGATAATGGGGTAATGGGGTAATGGGGTAATGGGTTAATGAGATAATGGGTTAATGAGAGAATGGGATAATGGGTTAATGAGATAA
>JAUZOH010000418.1 GCA_030706565.1 Bacteroidota bacterium
AGCATTAAAACACCGGCGTCCCATTTTGTATGAAAATCAACCGTTATTTTTGCTGTTAAGATAAAATCAGAATCCGGTCTAAAGATCAGTCTTGGAGATTTATTGATCTTATAATATCCGTCGGGAGAAATAAACAAATCGGTATTCTCCGGCGCTGTAATGCTAAGATGATTATCACCCAATATTTTATAATCCATAGGTGCATTTTCAAAATGCAGGGTGTAAGGGATAGCAGCAATTTTAACCGTTTGGGACAATGATACAGGAATTAAAAATATTGCCAATAATAAACCTATGGTGATTTTTTTCTTCATGATCGTTTAAGATTGATTTTCTGATTATGATACAGCAAAGAACTGTCAAGTCATTTGCCTTAAGGCAATGTTAATAAAAAAGAAAAATAAATACAACAATATTAACTGTAAAGTAACTTCACGAATAGAATATAATCCTGCACTTGGATTGATTTTCATCTGGCAGGCGAATTGGATTGAGTCCTTGGGATCTTTCAGGGTTTTAACCAGGCCCCCAATCAATTCTGTCTTTACACAAAAATCAATCAATCAGGAATCAGCCGCAAAGGAAAATTCAACATCAATAACGGGTATATGGGATGTAACAAACTACCTAAAAGCACTTAGAAATCAACCCAAAAACTTGATTACATTATTCTTTTTTAGTAACTTATAAAGTTTTCAAATATATTTTTAAATAAAAGTGTAGAAACCTTGAAGCATGCAACATAAGATCTTTTATGGACTGTATTCATGGCTGGAAAAGAGGCTCTTTTACCAGGGTTGTACAGACAGGCAACTTCAGGGCAATATAACCGTATTTGAAAATCATACTTTTTTTGCGATCGGTTCGCTTCTGGTATATGTTATTCCCCTATTAATATTTGCACCTCAGGCCACCATATATATTCATTACATGATTGCATTCAGCTGCCTGTATACATTATCAGTATTACTGCAGCTTTTATTTCCCAGGCGTCACCTGGTTATACATACCTGTATCAGTTCGACGATGCACCTGATGACATTCTACACTGTCCTTCAATTGGGAGGGATACCCACCTCGGGAGGTCTTATTTTTGCCGGCATTGCCAATGTGCTGACTACCATTCCGCGTCAAAGAGCCTGGTTACCCATTTCTATGTTTTCCATTTTTTCTGTTTGGGTGGTTCTCCTGATGATCCTGAAACCCTGGCTGCATGTACCGGAGCAAATGACCCCTGCCTTAAACTCAGTTCTGTTTATGGTTCAGGCCATAGTTTTGACCGGAGCAGAGCTCGCTTTTGTACTCCGGTTTATCAGACACCAGCGGAAGCTGGAAGAATTGGAGACCCAACATTTGAAAGAAATCAATGAATTCAAAGACCGTTTCTTTACCAATATCACCCACGAATTCCGCACTCCCCTGACTGTCATTCTGGGAATGGCCGATCTGATAAAGAAACAACCGGATCAATGGACGGAAACTGGTGTGGAAAAAATAAAAAGCCATGGCAATAACCTGTTGCGGCTGGTAAACCAGATGCTCAACCTGGCCAAAGCTGAAACCGGCGCCATATCCGTCCATATGGTCAGAAGAGATATAAACAAATACCTGGCTTATCTGACAGAACAATTCAGTGCTGAAGCCCTCAAAAAGAACATAGATTTGAGATTTTCTTCCGTGGACAATCCATTCGAAATGGATTTTGATCCCGAAAAACTGATGTACATTATCACCAACCTGGTTTACAATGCCCTGAAATTCACCCCTGAAGGCGGCCGCGTTGATGTGATTACCAATACCAGGAATAACGGGGATTGGTTTGCTATCCAGGTAAGGGATACGGGAATTGGAATAGAAAAAGAACACCTGGATCATCTCTTCGACCGTTTTTACAAAGTAGAAAACCAGTTATCCCCGGGAAGTACAGGTATTGGCCTGGCCCTGGCTAAAGAAATTACTGCAGTATTGCAGGGTAGCATATCTGTGGAAAGCATACCGGGGAAGGGCAGCAAATTCACGGTTCTCCTGCCTGTCACCCGCAATGCCCCGCTTTCTGATTTCCCCGATGAGACTGAGCTGTTTAAAATTACGGATGAATCATACGAAAAGACAGGCTCTTCCCTAGAACCTCCTGCCCTACACCTGTCCACCGAATGGTCACTCCCGCATGAGGCGGCCTGTCCGGCTGAATTACCTTTACTGTTGATTGTGGAGGACAGCTCAGATGTCGTACAATATCTTCAGGCTATTCTCAAAAACGAATACCGGACTGAGGTGGCCGTAAACGGAAGTATCGGCCTGGAAAAGGCGTTGGAGATCATACCGGATATCATCCTGAGTGATGTAATGATGCCCGTGATGGACGGAATAGAACTGCTGGAAAAGTTAAAGAAGGATATCCGAACCAGTCATATTCCGGTGGTGATCTTAACGGCAAAGGCAGATATAGACTCCCGGCTGGCCGGACTGGAAAGGGGAGCCGATGCCTACCTTGCCAAACCCTGCAATGAAAGAGAGCTGCATATTCAATTGAAAAATCTGATCGATCTGCGTAAAAAACTTCATGACCGCTATGCTTCCCTGGATCATATACCGCCCACCTCAGACATCTACCTTAAAAAAGAAGACGATTTCATGCTGAAGGTTAAAAAGGTCCTGGAATCCAACCTTTCGGATGATGAATTCGGGATATCACAACTCTGCAGGGAATTGGCTGTAAGTCACGCCCAACTCTACAAGAAATTCAAATCCCTTAGCAATAAAACTATAGCAGACTTCTTTAAAACATTAAGGCTTCTTAAGGCCAAGGAATTGCTGTTGACTACCCGGCTTAATATAACGGAAATAACCTTTGCCGTGGGATTTAAGAACCTGTCCTATTTCAGCCGGGAATTTACCAGAGAATTTGGAAAATCCCCCAGTGAATTCAGAAAAGAATAATTCCGGCAGGACATCCCATCCTCCCCTAATCAACGCTATTAGATGAATAACCCTCGGAATCTTTCTTTCCAGCTGCTCATAAGCCACTGAACAATATGACCGGGCGTTATAATCATTTGAATACCCAAGGCAAAACATCAGAGACTATGGGCAAAACCATTCAAACCACGGCAAAACATCATAGACTTCAGGCAAAGCCATTCAGAATCAAATAGTTTAATTTTGGCCT
>JAUZOH010000419.1 GCA_030706565.1 Bacteroidota bacterium
AGTTTCTTCGTCAAATTTCCGGAATAATTCGGCAAGGCCGGCAGATTTAGCCAGTTCCTTATTCTCTATCGTCCTGCGGGATAACCTGGAAATTTCATTTCCAAATTGCCTGATCAACTGGTCTTTGTCAATTTTTGCAATCTTCATTTTTAATCAATGCCGGTAACTTTGCTTCTTCTTTCTAAAAAAGCCACGTCTCTCCAGATATCATCCATTTTCCCAATCCTTTCCCTGATGCCGAGTGTCCGGAAGCCGTGTTTGTGGTGGAGCCTCATGCTGCCTGTGTTTTCGGGAAAAACACCTGACTGTAATGTCCAGACGCCATTTCTTTCGGATTCTTTTATTAAGGCCGCCATCAGTTGATCGCCAATGCCTTGTTGTCTGTAAGCAGGATCAATATAGATGCTGACCTCTGCAACACCCGAATAGATACAACGGCTTGAAATAGGGGACAAGGCTGCCCAACCCACAATTTTATCACCGGTCTTGGCAATTAACCGGCAATCTTTTCTGTGCGCCTTATCCCAGGCCTCCCAATCCGGTGCCTCTGTCTGGAATGTGGCGTTTTTTGTGGCGATACCTGCTTCATATATCCTGGCCACAGCTGGCCAGGCTTGCGGAGTCATAAATTCGATTTTCATTTTAACAAAGTTATGTTTTATTTCTAACTCTCGAATATAATCAATCCTTTTTCCTTTGCCATACTGCGGACCGTATCTTTTATGATTTTCAACAAATAATAATCAAATTTTGAAAGGTCTATCATTTGCCTGTGATCATTGATTTTAACGATATGGTATCTATTTGAACTATAAGAAATTGATTTGATATCATCCCACATTACTTTTTGTTCTTTAACAAATACGTTGGCTTTTATTGAAATCTTTTCTTTATCAATGATTATAAATGCTTTTCCAAAAAGTCTGGCTACAGAATATCCAAAACCGGAAATCATAAAGTAGATTCCTGTAAAAAATAGAAGCCCATATAATATTCCGTCAAATACAGGAGCATAATGCGAGGAGGGCATCATATCGCTCCAAATTATCGCATAAACCAAGAAACATAAGATTAATAATCCAAGGATAATCGCAGATATGGATTTTTTCTTATTTCTCAATAAATCTAAATTAAGTTCCATGACTACTTAAAGTTTAGTTTGTATTGATTTCTGGGAAATGTTCAAAAATTTGTATTGAATAGCAGCAATTTGCTATTGGTCAATTTATTAATTCCGGAGTATGTGATATTAATATGTATATGATCATTGAATTGTTATCTGTCTAGGTGTTTGCAGCAACGTCCTTTCTATAAACGGCAGTATATGTGCCTTTTTTCTCTAAAGAATATTCTTCAACAAAGCTGTGATCAACCATTAAATCAACTATCTCTGCAACGGGCATTCCATCGTATTGACGTTTCGGCTCTTTAATATAGATTTTTCCGCCTTCTTTGAGTATTTTATAAAATTCCCTGACTATTCCGTTTCTCAAATCCGGAGAAACATCATGTAAGGTATAAAAAATGTAAATAATGTCAAAGGAATTAGTTTTTAATTCCATTTCAGGCAATTGGCCAACCAGAAATTCAACATGATTGAAATTTCTCAACCGTTTTTTTGCCTTATTGGTCCAATATTTCGAAATATCCACACAGGTCAAATGTCCGCCGTTCTGTAGAACTTTAGCCAGATGTCTGGATCCTGCACCAGATCCGCTGCCGAAATCAAGGACTTTCTCATTCCCTTTAAAATTAAGCTTTTTAATATAGCTGGTGTAGATAAAGCTGAATAACCGGTTGTTCCCGAGTTCATCGATTAGCCGGTACAACAAATTTGGATTTTCATAACTTAAAGCCATCTTTTCCTTTATTTTAAGATAGGTTTCAATGAATCATTATTAACGTTTCAAATTTAATTTGGTTTAGTCCACTGCTTAATATGTGATCCATTTATAATAATCACTGGAAATACAATTTCTGTTTCTATAAACTATATAGGTGTAGTAAGATATTTCTCCCTTATCATTGCGATAAGGAGATTCTATAAATCTTGAAATATTGACAGAATCATAGTCGATAAAACCGGTGCTATACTTGGAATAGGGCAATAATATGTGCTCTAAAGTGTCAATAATGGCATAATTTCCTTTATCATCAACGACGACTATCATTGAATCATTGTATTGCTCAATTCGTTTGAATTTAGTATCTATTAAAGTTTTACCCGTTACTTTATTCCGGATACCATAATGTCCGTCAATTCCAACGAATGGCTTAATTACCTGGGTAAAGCAAAGTTTTGATAAGACTATAATCGATAAAAAACATAAAAATTGTTTCATCCTTTTATTCAAATTTCTGATGTTATATATATTATTGTTCAAAGTTGTAAATTAAAATCAGAATAATAAAAGTAAATGGTGTTTATTTATAACAAGCAAAAATTGAATTTCAATTCATAAACCATCTCATGATAAAAATTCCCCTATATTCTTTTCCTGCTCATATCTTTATTATTTTTACCCCAATAATTACAATAGTTTAAAATATGAAAAAACATTTTTTCAGATTTCCACTGGCGATTGCAGTGGCCTTCACTACATTTTCCATATCTTATGCCCAGCAGAGGGGCAATGCGCCCTTGCCTGACCCTCTGGTTTCGCACATAGACAACAGCGTCAAACCCGGCGTTGATTTTTTTCAATATGCCAATGGGAATTGGTTTAAGGCAAATCCTATTCCACCAAGCGAACAAAGCAACGGCATATTCCAGCTTATCCAGGATACCATCAATTCGCAGGTCAGGCATATCTGCGAATCGTCTGCCGCCCTCAGACAGAATGTGAAAGGTAGCAATAAACAGAAAATAGGGGATTTCTTCTTCTCGGGAATGGACAGCGTCAGTATCAACCGAAAAGGGCTGAATGATTTAAAACCCATGTTTGCCAAGATTTCAGCCATTAAAGATCTCAATGGCCTGTCACGCCTTTCTGCAACCCTGATGAGTATTGGCGTTTCCAATATGTTCGATTTCGGAGTGGGGCAGGACGACAAGATAAGCAGCCGGAATGTCATCAGGATATGGCAGGGCGGGCTGAGTTTGCCCGACCGCCGTTTCTATTTCGATACGGACGATCATGCGGTGGATATACGCAA
>JAUZOH010000420.1 GCA_030706565.1 Bacteroidota bacterium
CAGGTAATAACCGGTAATGGTTTGCTGTTTGGTTCCTCCAGGTTTATCGGCGCCCCCTTCAAAGGTCTGAACTGTCCGGTTTAACCATGGAGCAGTATTATAAAAGAACGTTTTGTAAAACCGGGGATCCCTGCCTACAAAAGGATTTTTAGAATCATATCCTGAACCAATATCCTTAATTCCCAGACCATTTGCCATTCCAAAAGCATCGATAAACTCCTGGGTTGGACTGGTTCGTCCATTCCCCACATAATATCCAACCGGACCATTATCGTTTTCGCAGTTATAATTATCACCTTCTGATTGTTTTGCGAAAATACGTTCGGTGTTTATCTGGGTAATGAAAACATCCTTAAATGAAGGGACAAGGCTAAATACATTAAGGTTCATTATAGCTTTGGAGGCTTCTGCTGCTTGTTTCCAGCGCTCGGCCGAAAAATCAGCATAACCAGTAAGCTCATTGGTTCCGTCAATATTTCCGCCATTGTACAAGGGACTTGCAGCATACAGCAGAACCCTGGCTTTTAAGGCAAGAGCTGCCGCCTTTGTCGGTCTGTCTATATTCTGAGGATCAACCGGATCCGGAAGCAAACTGTCTTTAATCGCATCACACTGGTCGGAAATAAATTTGACACAATCGGCAAAAGAATTTCTTGGCAGGTTCAAGTCATCACCCAATTGATAAACCTTATCAACAATAAGCGGAACGCCACCATAACGTTTTACCAGTTCGAAGTAAAACATAGCTCTTAAAAACTTAGCCTCTGCTTTCCATACATGGTTAAACGGGGTTCCGTTTGCCAGCTTCCCTTTTAAGGGGACATTATCAATATTGGTAATGAAAATATTTGTCTGCCGGATTGCGGTATAGTATGTATTCCACTGATCATCCGGATACCCGCTAGAGGTATAAGTACCGGTAGCCAACTGTTGAACCGATGTATTTGAAGTATTTGACGAAATTGCGTCATCGGTAGCAGCATCCAGAAAATCGCCACCAACCCTGTTATACATGGCAGGGAGACTCCGATAAGTATCGTACAGGAATCTACGGGCATCAACACCGGCAGAATCATTCTTATTAAAAAGGAGGTCGAGGGTTTCTTGTTCTATGGGCACATCCTCGAGTAAGCTCTTACACGATGTTGCACAAAAAATTACAATAACCGCCCACAATAAATTATAAATATTTTTTTTCATCTTCCTAAAATTAAAAGAGTCTATAGCTTAATATTTATACCTACATTAATAATCCGTTGAATAGGATATGAGGTATTCCCATAAATTTCCGGGTCGAACAATTTGTAAGGGGTTGCCGTAAATAGATTCTGAACATTGGCAAAAATTCTCATTCCGGCTATTCTCAATTTGTTATTGGCCGCCATCGGGATAGTATATCCTATGTCGACATTCTTAACCCTGAAATATTCGCCCGGATGGGTCCAATAACTCGAATTATTCATATAAGGCGTATTATTCCAGTTAACTCCGGCAGTAAGACGTGGAAAAGTTGCAGTAGCTGCAGTTTCGGGAGTCCACCTTCCCATATAGTAATCATATCCCTGGTCTTTTCCACCCTGGCCAAAAGGCGTGATCGATTGCTGGTAGGTACGATTTTGTACTCCCTGCAATAAAACGCTCACATCAAACCCTTTAAAGCTAAAGCCTAAAGTAGCTCCATAATAGATGACAGGTTTGGTATTGCCAAGTGCAATTTCATCATTCTGATCGATGATGCCGTCGCCATTCATGTCTACCAATTTCACATCACCCGGATGCACTTTTATTCCTCCCAAAAGAGGGGCTTTATCAGCCTCATCCTGAGTCTGTATTAACCCATCAGCCTTATAACCGAATGTTTGTCCAACCGCTTTTCCGGTACGCTTACTCCAATCATTTTGCCGCTGAAGCTCATCCATAAATAAGACTTCGGTTTTCATGCGCGAAGCATTGGCTGTAACAAAGAAGTTGAAATTACCTACATGATTCTGATAGGTTATTTGAAGTTCCTGTCCGGTATATAGGTTTTTCCCGATGTTTTCATTCGGATAAGCAATACCCATAAGCTGGGTATTTGCTCCCCGCTGCTGAAGCAAATCATAATAAACATCGCGATAGTAATCAAATTCTACTTTCAGTTTGGATTTCAAAAAGCCCATATCTACCCCAAGATTAAACTTATGGGCCTTTTCCCAAGTTGAATTTACGTTGGGCAACATTTTTTCAGCAATTCCCCATACGGCACTATAGTTAGTTCCGACAAAATACCGGTTAGCTCCGTCCTGTCCAAAGGAAGATCTCCAGGAATAATAGCCTAACGCATCCTCATTGCTATTACCGGTCAATCCATAAGTTCCTCTGACTTTTAAAATATCTATCCAGTTTACATTATCCTTAAGAAAAGACTCCTCAGCAATATTCCAGCCTAAGCCTCCGGCGTAAAACCCGCCAAAGCGGTGTCCTGGCCTGAAACGGTCAAAACCGGCATAGTTTGCAGCTACTTCTGCAAAATACTTCTGTTTATAATTATAGTTGGCCGAAGCTGCAAAGTTATAATATGTTTCAGGCAAATCGAACTGATAGGTAGAGCGTAACTGATCGCCAAAAATCATTGCTCCGAACTGATGATCGCCAATTTTAGCATCATAACCTAAGGCAGCTTGAGCATAAAAGGTCTGAACAGTTGAGGTCATGCTAAATGAATTGGTCTGATCAGAAATAGTTCCGTAACGGGTATAAGAAGTATCCCCTGCAGCACCTATAGAAAGGTCGTAAACCGGTTGTTGGGAATTCCTGGTTATTAAACTGGAAGAAGTTGACGATGCATTTACCTTAAACTTAGCATAAAGCCCAGGCAACCAATTGTCGAATTTATACTTCATATCCAGGTTAGCCATAAGGTCGCGATTATTATCCAATTTATAGCCGGAGCCGGTGGTCAGCTGGTAAAGATTAGATGTATAATTTGAAGCTCCCCCAAAAGACCCGTTAGGATTGAATACCGGGTATGCCAGATTCGGAGTGGAATAAAGCGAATTCAAAACAGTTGAAGTCCCTGCTCCGGGCTGACATCCTTCCTGGATACGTCCAAACAACTGCAAGCCAACAGTAAAATCCTTTGTGATATCTACATCTACAG
>JAUZOH010000421.1 GCA_030706565.1 Bacteroidota bacterium
CATCGGCGTCACGTAAAGTACAGATATTCTGATAACTCTTCCACATATCGGTAACGTTGTACGCTTCGTTAACAGCAAGTTCGGCAATGGTCACATAAGGGATTTTTAAGGAATTTTTTAGCACCGAATTAGGACCTATGATCAGATTCGGATTATGAAGGAATTTATTGATGATTCCTTCAGCTGCAAATTGTCCGGCATCAACCCAGGGCGTTTCACTTAGGATTCCCTGATCTTTAAGCGTGTTGATCATCCCCTGGCAATCTCCGTCGGATTTTGTTAATTTTTCAGTTGTTCCCTGAAGCAAATTTTTTGCAAAATTTACATAATCCCAGGGTTCCATGGCTGACTTGGAGAACTCAGTTATATTGCAGAGGTTTATACGCTGATCCAGTAATTTTTTGTATCTCTCTATGTCTGTGGCTGTGAAAACTTTATCCTTTAGGTATTTTGCTTCATTATCTTCAAGAAGCTTCTTTATTTGAAGCGCGCTGGCCCTGGTTTCTTTTAAATAATCGAGAAAAACGCCAAAAGCTGCCGAAGCTCCGTCGGTAACAGCATTCCAAAAAGCATCATCGTTTTGTTTCTTCCATTTTCCAAGTTCGTCCAAGGTTTCTTTATTCCATTCCTGAAACCTGACCAGGTCAGACCTGTATCGGGTGAGCTTCTCATTGAGCGTCTTGCAGTCTGGTTTTTCAATAATCGGACTTCCATTATTGTTAATGGCTTGAGCAATTATGCCAACAACAAGTTTCTCATTCTTAAGATATTGATCTGTAAGGTTTACCGACGTTTTGATGTCCTTGTAAACCGGGGCGCTTTCGGGTTCGACAACTGTCTGAAATTCCGGGGAAGAAACAGGGACACCAAAAAAAGCGGTTCCTTTGGCGGGGGAATTTGCAGCTGTTTGACCGGGATTAGTTCCATTTGAATTTTTTAAATCAGGAGAAGCAACCGGCTTTCCTATAACCGCTGAATCTTTCTTTAATTGACCTCCCTTTGATCCGGAGTCAAAAGGATCGGAAGCATCTTTTCTTAAAGTCTCCATGTTCCCGTCCAAATTCTTAAAATCAAGAGTTTCAGTACCAGGCACATCTTTGGATGATTTCATCAGATTGTCATAAACTTCCTGCTGATGTTTTTCTTCCATTTCTTTTTTTAATTTCTCTTCCTCGGCTATCCTTTCCTGTTCTTTTTTTTCGGCTTCAAGTTGTTCGGGGGATTTCTCGGCAGGGCTGCTTAAAAGACTGTTTAATACACCCTGCAACAATGCGCCGGCAACTACCGTGGAAAGGCTGGTTGAACTGCTTTTAAGAATTGAAGAGGATGAGCCTGAGGAGGTGACGGAAGAAGAAACTGGACTTGGCCCATTTACTTCAGGAACAACCACAGTAGTTCCTGCCATCTTTTCCAGTTGCCCCAGAGCTTGAGCATTAGCGGTTTCCAGACCGGCTGTTATCCCAGCTGTTAGGAATAATACATTACATAAAAGGGCGAGTGATTTTTCCATAACATTTTGGTTTTATGAAATAAGTTAATCTGAAATGAACATAAAAAAATCAAATTATACGGTTTGGGGAAATCACGGAAACAGAAATACATAATCCTGTGGGAGAAGAATGATTGATTATTTGGCTTCATGGTCATAGTCTCTCTTTGCATTGGTGGCAATACGGGAAAGTGCAATAAATTAATACGAAAGCGCTAAACTATTAATTTATACGCTTTATCCGGACTAAATTTACAAAAAAACTATCCTAATTTTTTGTTTTTTAGCTAAATTATAATGTTAAGTATTTCGTTTGTCAATGGAAATGAGATAAAAATAACCATAAAACTTCTGTTAATGCTAATAAAACATTTGTTCGTCAAAAAGTTTTGGCGATTACTAGATCTCATCAGGAAATTTTGATGATGGATTAAAACAAATACTCCGCAATCCAGAAAGGATATTGGATTGCAACATCTTCAGTCCTATTTTTCTACAGGATTGAAATAAATTATTGGCAATTCTTGCGTACCTGACAGATTTAATCCTGAAAAATATAATTTTTGGAAGGAGTAGCCATTGGAACATCCTGTATTGGAGGAAAACGATTTGTACTTTAGCAGGATTGCGGGATATACACTTTGAATCGGATACTGATTTATTTGACAGGATAAAAAATTATCACGTTACTATGATGGGGACAAGACAACCAACTTGTACTTATCATCATAAAACACGCGATTCTTTAACAAATAGACTGCATTTAGAGTCAGGGTACAAGGTTGGATAATTTTTTTTATAATAAAAGAAGGTGAAAAGATATGATGATGTTCAATTAGGTATGATTCCGGATCAGGGTTGGATTTTATCAAACAGTTTTACAAAAATGAATTGATCTGCCGGTTAAATAAATCTGAAACCATTATGTTTGCGAATAAACGCAAAACGCCAATGAACCGATCCGTCAGCTGACGGATCACCTGGGTAATATGGCAAACATGGAGTTCCATTCGACCTTTGAGAATGAATTGTATACGTAAGAAATAATACTTGAAAGTTTGGCGTCATTCTCTATGTATCCTTTTTCTTTGAGTGATATGACAAAATCAATATGTTTTCGGCCATTGCGGTAAAAAGGCTCTTTCAAAGGGTGTTTTAAATATCGTTCAAATGTGGAAGCTGGTTCACACAGATTGAGAACGGCATGATATAACAGTTTCTCTTTGTTCCTGTAAATAGCCGAGCCTGATATCTTTTTCCCTGATAGGGCAATATCGGAAATTCCCATCAATGAAAGATTATCTATTCCTGCCTCCTTCATTGCTGAAATTAAAAGAGAGTTGATATTATGAAAAACATCTTTGGGTTTCAAGGTTTTTTCACCAGTGATGACTACGGATATTATCAAATTATTGGGGGTCAACACTACTGCTTGTCCACCTGAAGGTCTTTTTAACACGGTAATGTTATCTTTCAAGACGTTTTCCAGATTTAAGGAATCTTCCGGGTGGTTTGAAGCTCCAAGTACGATATACGGTTTATCAGGTATCCAGATTAAATATCGGGTATTGCTTTCTTCAAGCAATTTAATATCGGGAAGACAATAAGCTGAAATTTTAATCATGCTTTTACTTATGAATAGCCTTGTC
>JAUZOH010000422.1 GCA_030706565.1 Bacteroidota bacterium
AAATGTCTTATTTCAACAACCTTTTATAACGAAGCAGGGCTTCAAGGAAATAATAATCCGAATATATCAGGGGTACATCAATTTCACTACGCTGAGGGAAACCACCCACATTATGCCTTAGGACAAAGAAACCGTTTGTGCCGGGTTGTGCCCTGTAAACTTCAGAACTTAAAGATTGAATAATAAGCTCTGCCCTATTAAAAAGTTTCTCTCTTTCTTTTCCTGTGGTATAAGTACAAAGTTCAAACAGAGCCGAACTTGTAATTGCAGCTGCAGAAGCGTCTCTGGGTACAATTTTATAATTTTCCGGATTATATTTCCACTTTGGTGTATAGCCATTTTGATTTACATTATAATCCCAGAAAGGAACTTTATCAGCCGGAAGATTTTTATTATTCAGATAAAAATCCGCAATTTTAAGGGCAGCATTTAAGAATTTTTTATTTTTTGTTTCCCTGTAAACCACGGTAAAACCATATAATCCCCAAGCTTGTCCCCTGGCCCATGCCGAATTATCCGAAAAGCCCTGACAGGTTTCCCTGCTTAAAACCTTGCCGGTTTCCGGATCATAAGCCACCACATGATAAGAAGAATAATCAGGACGGAAATGATTTTTCAATGTGGTTTCAGCATGTTTAACCGCTATATCACGGTATCTATTATCCCCCGTAAGTTTGGATACATAAAACAGCAACTCCAGGTTCATCATATTGTCGATAATGACCGGAAACTGATAGACAGATTTGCCATCCCAGGATTTAAATGAATTCCAGGATTTGATAGCCCCAACCTTGGGATTAAACCTGCTAATTAATGATTTTGCACTTTGTACCAAAATTGATTTATACAACTTATTGCCTGTCAGACGGTAAGCATTTCCGTAACTGCAATTCATCATAAAACCAATATCATGGTTAGAAGTATTATATTGGTTTTTCTCCAAAGATTCAGTCCATTTGATAGCTGCATCTTTCCATTTTTCGGATTTGGTATATTCATAAACATACCACAAGCAGCCAGGCCAAAAACCGCCTGTCCAATCGCTTATAGAAGTATAAGTGGTATTCCCCTTTGCATTGATACTTCTTGGATATTGCTGCAGATTGGTGGAGACTTCCAGCATTTTCGCATATTGTTTTTCTGCCACGGCAAAATCTTCTCTTATCAGACCAATCTTATCCGATTTTAGCGAAGAAGAGATGATAAGAATAAAGATCGACAAGAAATAAATAGTTTTTTTCTTCATTGATTGTAAAAGTTTAGGTGTGAATAAATAGTTTTTAACTTGTTTAAGGATTTATTTATGCTTTGAAAATTTGCAATACATGTAAATATCAGTTTATTATGCTTTTAATTTTTTTTCTAATTCTTCTATAAAATCGACTTTCCCATATAACATTTTTCTCAGGCTCAATTCTATTTTATATAATTCCGAATTTTGTTTATACATTTTTAATTGACGAGTCTCGACTTTCCTTATGTTTAACTCGCATATTTCCAAACCATTGATTTAAAAGTCGACTTGTTTAAAAAAAGCGTACAGGATCAGGCAAAAATAAATGATTTAAAGAAGGATGCAAACAATTCTCTTTATGCCCTTCATTTTAAAAGTTTAATTCTTGCTTCTTTTTGATTTTACATTTGATGCAGGGTCCGCATTTCACAAGAGATTATCTCTGCAAAACCGACTAATGCTTAGGATCATAAAAAGACAAAGGCCGGCCTGATTTTTTACAAAACCAGGCCAGCCTTTGGAATCAAGGTTAATTGAAAGTAGTTGTCTTATTTAAATGTAAATTCCTTTAATAAAAATAGTTTGTCACTGCCCTTACCTGAAAATTTCAGGTATACATCATGCCGTCCAACAGTTTTAACGGTTGGAGTAATGAATTTTTTAAAAGTAGAGATACTACCCGTATTTTTTATTTTGCAAGTTGCTATCTTTTTCCCTCCATCTGTTGAATCGAGCCAAACTTCAACGGTTCCGCCCTTTGTAATACATGAAGCGGTTAACTCAATATATTTCGAAGCTTTAGGATAATCTTCGCTTCCAAATTCGACTCCGGCGTATAAAACCCAATCTCCATTATGAAGGCCATCCAAAGCAGAATTCCCGTCTGACAATTTTGTTGTTTCTGTCCCATATTGATTTGCAGGGCATTCAGCCAGAATTGGCGAATAAGCATCACGGTAAATATAAAGGTCAAAAAAAGCAGGCTTGCCTTGTACGAACAATCCTTGTCTGTTGCCGCACCAACCATTATAGTTTATATTATAACTATCAAGTTTTGCAATATCAACAGGTTCTCCGACCTGTTTCCAATTGGTTCCGTCGGTACTATAAAAACCGGACATAATATGATTTTGCCTTATTAGTTTAAGCCATAAGGTATTTCCCACATTATTGATTGATTCGTAATATGTTTTATCAAAACTGAAACAAATCACTTTACCACCCTGCTTATTAACAGAACTATATAACTTTACATAAAGGTTCTCCGCACCATTAATAAGTCTGATGCCGGCTTCATCGGATATTTCTTTTGCATCGAAATCCAGCCGGGTAATCAAAGAATAATTATGTTCAGGGTCTGTTTTAATTATAGTATTGGGTTTTGTCTCATTTTTTGGGCTCAACCTAAGCCAACCCGGACGTTCGGTAAGTGAGAATGACTCGGCCGGAGTATAACCTAAAAATGACCATTCAGGATTTAGTTTATTATCCTTAAAGGAATCAGATTTGGGAACCATCCAGGGTATCCCGCCTGAAGGCAAATCGGGTGCAACTTTAGTTGTATTTATAGGATAATCAGCCAACACATCATTATTTACATCGTAATGTACTTGATTTAACAATCCCTGTCTTCCCTGTCCAAACCATTCATTATTATTTGCCCTTGCCCAGACAGGATGTAACAACCAGCTCGTTCCATCTTTCAGTTTAACAACTGCAGAAGCGTGATTAGGACTGGAGAAAATTGCTTCAGGCCTGTCCGGATCATTTTCATTGAATAAATTTACAGGAGTAGTCCATGCGGCTTTGTCGGCCGTCAACGTTTTGCTGCGCATTACTTTTTGTCCACCCGAAACATCACGGG
>JAUZOH010000423.1 GCA_030706565.1 Bacteroidota bacterium
CAGGGTACAATTACGACGAAATACCTGACCACTGGAAGGTAATGCTGCAAAAAGTTCCTGAAAAACAGGGAATCCCTCATTTCCGGAATGTCTATTTTTCTAATATCAAGGTTTTAGAAGCCCAAAAGGCGATAGTAGCCGAAGGAATGAACGAATCGCCCGCAGAAAATTTCTTTTTCGACCATGTAAACATTGTTGCCGGTACAGCTGGACAAATCAGCTTTGCCAAAAACTGGATTTTTAACGATCTGCATATTCAGACCAAAGACGACAGCAAACCCAAACTGATCAATTGCAGCGGTTTGAATTTATAAATTCAAAGTGCAGAAAACATGATCGTAAAAACGTGATTGCCAAGAAAAAACCACCCCTTATGGACAGGCCAAATGATTATTTATTCTTTTCATTCAGCAATTTTTGCAGATCGAACATTTCATCCCGTAAACGGGCAGCCTCAACAAAATTAAGCTCGCGGGCTTCTTTTTCCATTGCATTCTTTGTTTTTTCAATGGTTTTCTGCAAAGCGTCCCTGCTCATATATTTTACCACGGGGTCGGCAGCCACATCAGCTTTTTCCGGTTCGACATAAGCATAATTGTTCAGTTTTCCGGACATACCGCCCATAATTGAAGCCGAAGACTTGATAATGGGAGTAGGCGTAATATGATGTTTTTCATTGTAAGCCAACTGTTTGATTCTTCTCCTGTTGGTTTCATCAATAGTCCGTTTCATGGAATCTGTGATTTTATCAGCATACATGATCACTTTGCCATTCAGATTCCGTGCGGCACGGCCTGCAGTCTGGGTAAGCGAACGTTCTGAACGCAGGAATCCTTCCTTGTCCGCGTCGAGAATAGCAACCAGCGATACTTCGGGCAAATCCAATCCTTCCCTAAGCAGGTTGACACCAACCAGCACATCAAATGCACCATTGCGCAGGCTGTCAAGAATATCAATCCGGTCAAGGGTTTCGACATCGGAATGGATATAACGGCAACGCACCCCGTAACGGGTCAGGTAAGCTGTAAGCTCTTCGGCCATACGCTTGGTCAGGGTTGTAACCAGTATCCTTTCGTTTTTTCTGGCCCGTTCGTTTATTTCTTCCATCAGGTCATCAATCTGATTCAAACTGGGCCGGACATCAATCACAGGATCCAGCAAACCGGTAGGACGGATCACCTGTTCAACGACCTCTCCTTCGCTCTTTTCCAGTTCATAATCAGCAGGTGTGGCACTAACGAAAATAATCTGTCCAACCAGGGATTCAAATTCATCAAACTTCAAAGGGCGGTTATCAACAGCTGCAGGCAGGCGGAAACCATATTCAACCAGGTTCTGCTTGCGCGAACGGTCACCTCCGAACATCGCCCTGATTTGTGATACCGTAACATGGCTCTCATCGATGACGGTCAGAAAATCGTTAGGGAAATAATCGATCAGGCAGAAGGGGCGTGTACCCGGCAGGCGGCCGTCAAAATAACGGGAATAATTTTCAATACCCGGACAATAGCCCAATTCCTGAATCATTTCCAGGTCGTATGTAACCCTATCCTGAATTCGCTTGGCTTCTAAATCCTTTCCGTTTTCCTTAAAGAAGGCAACCTGTTCGTCCCTGTCCTTTTTAATTTGCTCAATAGCATTCTGCATCCGGCTTTTAGTAGTAACGAAAATATTGGCCGGATATATCGAAACCGAATCAGGGGTATCAATAATATTTCCATTGACCGGGTCGAAGGATTCAATTTCTTCCACCTCATCGCCGAAAAATATAAATCTATAGGCATAATCAGTATAGGCCAGAAAAACATCAACGGTATCGCCTTTTACCCTGAAGGTTCCCCGCTTGAAATCAATTTCATTGCGCGAATACATACTGTCCACCAGAAGATGAAGGAATTTATTCCTGGCAATAGTTTGTCCCCGCTCTATACTGATCGTATTGCTGTGAAAATCCTCAGGATTACCAATACCATAAATGCAGGACACGGAAGAAACAACAATTACATCAGTCCTTCCTGAAAGGAGAGCCGAGGTGGCACTCAACCTTAGTTTTTCAATTTCCTCATTGATGGATAAATCCTTTTCTATATAGGTATCAGTAACAGGCAGATACGCCTCGGGCTGATAATAATCGTAATAGGAAACAAAATATTCCACAGCATTTTCAGGAAAAAACTGCCGGAATTCGCTGTAAAGCTGTGCAGCCAATGTTTTGTTATGGCTCAGGATTAAGGTAGGCCTCTGCAATCTTTGGATAACATTGGCAATGGTAAAAGTTTTACCGGAGCCTGTTACCCCAAGCAGGGTATTAAAAGGCTTTCCAGCCCGTATATCTTCTTCAAGCGAAGCGATAGCTTCAGGCTGATCGCCGGTTGGCTGGTAATCGGATACTAAATGAAAAGGCATTGATCTGTTTTTTATCTGATACTCAAAAACAACAAAATTACAATTTTGTTGCAGAGGCTGATAAAAAACCTTTCAAATAGTAAAAAGAACTAGCAAAAAAGAAAAATATGTTTATTTTTACTTTAAAAACGGAAAAAGATGTCTCCCAAAGTTGATGAATTATTAAAGCGCATTGCAAAACTAGTCAGACAGAACCAGCAACTCCAGGATCAATTAAAAGAATTAAACGGGAAATATGAAGAGTTGCTGAAAAATCAGGAGAGCAAAGACAATATCAGAGAAGCCATTGTTCAACAGGTTCCTGAAGAAATCTATCCTGAAGAAAGGCAGCAATTCAAAACAGTGACTGTCTTATTTGCCAATATACACGGCTTTTCAAAAATCTCCAGTGTTGAAAATGCCGATGCCCTGATGGACGAGCTTGATCAAATTTTTTTTCAATTTGATGCCATTGCCCAGAGATATAACATTGAAAAAATAAAGACCATAGGGGATTCGTACATGGCAGCAGGGGGAATACCAAAGAAAAACAGCACCAATCCCATCCAGGTTGTCCTTGCTGCAATGGAAATGCAACAATACCTGGAAACAATTCACCGGAATCACAGTAATGACGGACGGAAAGTCTGGGATATCGTAGTAAGCATACATACAGGCCCGGTTATGGCAAATATTATGGGTAAA
>JAUZOH010000424.1 GCA_030706565.1 Bacteroidota bacterium
AATTGTAATCCATGTTTTCCCATGATCAACGCTCTTAAATATTTTTTGATCCTTTCCTGTCGCAAAACATATATCACCTGAGAAAAACAATCTATTTTGCGAAGGATCTAAATCTAAATCAGCAACTTCCCAACTTGAGCCCCCATTATTTGTAGTTACAATAGAAGAACCAGAATTGATCCAATTTAGAGCTATACCATTATTCTTATCAAAAAACTTCATCGAATATAAATGATATGCGTTGTTATAGTAATGCTTAGTCCAGTGTGAACCGCCATCCACAGTTTTATATAATACACCATAATAACCGCCGTTAAGAACGTTCCACCTTCCATAAATAAAACCTGTGGAATCGTTAATAAACGATAATGCGCTGGTCATTACTCCAGTCGAGTCTTTTTCAATGTATGAATATTCCCAGGAAATTGCTGAATCTGTTGTTTTAAGCAGAACTCCATTTGTGCCAAGAATGTATCCTGTTTTACGATTTAAAAAATCCGCATCTGTCGGAGAAATCCATTTATAGGCAAAACCAATAGAATCAATCTTCCATCCTTTAATTTGAAATCCGGAAATATTTGAATGATCAAAATTATCCTTTTTACAATTCGAAAGGAAGAAAGTCATTAATACCAATGCGGATAAAAATATAACGTTATTTTTCCTCATTTATCTTAATTTATAATGAAGATGAATTTTTTATGAAAAGGTTGCGTTTTGCAAAAAAAATGGCATAACGAAGGTGGCATGCTGGTTGCCGATTCTGAGGCACTTTCCTGTCAAGCTATGACGGACTTTAATAAGAAAGAAAACCTTGAAATTTGCGCTCTAACGGCAATGAACGATAGCATGTATTGGCTGCTGCTAATATAAAGCTTATTCAAAATCACAATTCAAAAGGTAGGCGCTGAATGGTCCATTCTGTATCACAAATTCATTTTTATTAAAATCATCTTTTAATATGCCAAAATAATTACCGCCGCCGCCATGATTATTTTGTAGGCAGTATACTTTCCCGTTTTTATCTATGGCCATTAAACTTATTAAATAAGTATTATTTAAATTTTCCGGATAGGCAAATTGAATTAGTTTTTTATCAATCACTACTTTCTCACTTACTGGAATTGTTAATGGAGTTTGGGTTGAATAACTTACATTTTTTACTATTGGCGATTTATAGATAATTGGACAATTTGGATAAATTGAATAGTTAGTAACCGTAATATCAACGTATTTTTGAATTTGAAAATAAATATCGGCCTTAGATGAAGTGGGCCATCCGTTTGTATTTATTGTATCCCAATTTATGTGTTCTATGTAAATGCTTTTTAATACTCTATCTAATATGGTAACCTTTTTTGAACAAAATGCTTTTTGACCGTCGTTATTTTTTACAGTTAGTTTGATCGTATACGAGCCAGACTTAGGATATGACAAAATAAATTGTTTGTCATTTGAGGTCCTGCCATCTCCTAAATCCCAAAAAACGGAATCTTTATTTTTTGATAAATTGATCAATGTACAGGTATCATAAGTTGCCATTTTTAAAGTTGTAATTGTGTCTCCTCGAAAACTAAAAGAAGAAATAGGTATAACCGTTTCTTCTTTTTTACAACCGTTAACAATTAAAAATGAAATAGTTAAAATGAATAAAATGTTTTTCATAGATTTTTAATTCAGACTCATTTAAACAAAAAATATTCCGGTTTACTATGCACTCCTTTTTTTAATAGAAATCAAGGTTGTCGACTATGCCTCTGTGGGATTTCGAACTCGCGTCTGTATCACATTGATGAAACTTAGATACAGGAACTAATCCTTGCAAACCTTCTGAAACCCGCGTTGGGTATGAACCATTTCTGTCCGAAGAGTAACAGTATAAACCATTTTAATTACCAGATCAATGGGAAGAGACGATATTTAATCTTTCCACAGTATTCTCCATACCCGGGAAGTTCGTTTAACAGTATTTCTTCTTCGTTTTTTATCCTGAGATACAGCCATGGAATAAATAAAATACAGGGGATCAAGGCCCAGTAGGAACCCAGAGCCAGAGGAGTAAATAAGGTCATCAACAACATGCCTGCATACATGGGATGCCGTATTATGGCATAGGGTCCGGTCGATATTACTCTCTGTTCATTCTCCAGTTTTATTGTTGCTGAAGCATAACTGTTCTCATTAAAAACGATAATGATAAAGATATACCCTGAACAAACCATTATGTTAGCTACAATAACCAGCCATAGCGGAACGGCTGACCAATTAAAACGAAAATCTAAACCGGGTATAAGATACATAACTAAAAACAGCTTCAGGAACGGGGGAATTTTACGCACCTTTTCTTGTTCCCTAAACTCTGATCTTCGTGTCAGTAATTCTGGGCTTTTTTTAGAAAAATAAACAATCATGAAAATGGTTATAATTGAAAAAATAGTCAGATATATCCACGCCTGCCAGAATCTCAGCGTGCCGGCAGGTAAGAAAAGGATCAAACTCAATACAATGATCACTATAAATGGCATAATGTATGCTTTTGACTTTGATATTTTTTGGCTATCCATCAGTTTATCCTCCAGAAAATTTATGTTAATATTTAAAATAACCATCCATTGCTCTTTGCAAACCGGATTCCCGGTTAAGGGTTGCTTGGCAGCCAACATTTTAGTGTATGCAGCGTGCGGGAGTATGTGACCGCTTTATTATCCACCGTTACTGCCCTTTCAAGCAAGAAATGAACTTGAAAGTGGTACTGAAACCTTCATAATGTATACCGAGTGTTGTACCGCCGTACATTTTTTTAATCAGCCTTTAATATAGGCAAAACATTTAAATTCATTGCTATCCTTTTGGTCATAGCGTGTCATATTGCATAACAAATCTTCATTGGGATTGCAATTGTTAGCACAAGTCAGGCATAATGAAGGCTTTTTAATCAATTCTGTATTAATTTCAAATCCATCATCATCAAAAAATCCATGAATCTGACTTTTGTCCATGGAGTCAATATGCCTTTTCCCTTTTTTATTTTGTCTCTTTATAATTGCCGAATCAATTTCATAATCACCCTCCGGATAACTCT
>JAUZOH010000425.1 GCA_030706565.1 Bacteroidota bacterium
ACCTACACCCCACAGGAAGATTTACAGGGATAATGTATCCGGGCTTTAGCCATTAAGTTATTAACCAGATTTTTATATAAATAAGGATGTTTTAAATGAAGGCCGTCAATAAAACATGAATCTTTTAAGTATATAACATCATTCAGATAAACTGTCAAATCTTTCCTGAAGTTGCAGCTTAAGTACTCATTTTTATTAAAAGACTTCACCATAGTTTTATTGGACTCTCGTGTAGGAGTCGGAATAATATAAAAATCAATGTTATGAGAAATACACAAATCCTTTATCTTACTTAAATATTCCCTGGTTATGGGCGACAGAAAAGTATAATTAATGCAGTCGTTATTTTTATAATTTGGCGCCCAGTTGGATGTCAGGACATAGGGTTCATGGCATAATTCCAAATAGGGAATTTTATCAATCTGCCTGAATGCCGTACGTGAAAATTCTCCCAGGTATTCTTTCTGAAAAAATGGTTTCAGGAAATAATGATAGGTAAAAACCTGGTCAAGATTATTCTTAAAACTGGTTGGAGAATAAACCATGTAAATAATTTTGGGCCGGTTACCTGTTTTTAAATAATTGTCGAGCAGCAAATACTGGCCAATCACGCCAATTGCCTGGTTACAGGCCAGTGAATTAATGGAATCAGACTTCTTCTCATTGTCAAACAACTGCTTGCCAACGCTGTCGCCGATAATCAGAATCTTGGATTTTGATTTCTGCTTGCTTTTCTGAATCGACAGGTAGGTTTCATGGCCGGCCACAGTCTCTTTATACTTATCGCCAATCAATAAGTACAGGGGCTTTGCATAGAACAAAAAAATCAATGGCAAACAGAAATAAATATTTTTTAAGATGAATTTTTTCATTGCTAAAATTGAAAATAAATAAATTGTTGTTCCTGCCCTCCGAACCAAAATATCGAGCAGATAATCACATAATAAAAAGCATATCTCAGGGGGGTCTTCCAGTTTAAGCCCATATTGGCCAGGGCATATTGTTCTTCCCTGCCCAGCCATTCAACAACGATAAAAAATACAAGCAAAACTACCGTCAGCACAGCCTGTCCTGTTTCCATAAAATTGGGCATCGTGAAAAGTGAAGGAGAAAAAATACCCCGTATATAGCTGAGAGCCCCGCCTATGGTATTTGCCCTGAAAAATATCCAGGCAAACATAGTCAGGCTAAAGGTGATCAGTATCTGCAAAAATTCCCTGAAGGTCGGAAAAATCCTTCCTTTGGCAACAATGTCAATATTTTTACGGTTTTTTTTGGCCAACAACAAGGGCAAAAAGTAAAATGCATTGAGGGCGCCCCAGGTGATAAAGGTCCAACTTGCCCCGTGCCATAAGCCGCTGACCAGAAATATAATAAATGTGTTCCTGATTCTCATCCATGTGCTGCCCCGGCTGCCGCCCAAAGGAATATAGAGATAATCCCTGAACCAGGTAGTCAGCGAGATGTGCCAACGCCTCCAGAACTCTGCAATATCCCTCGAGAAATAAGGAAAAGCAAAATTCCGCAACAGCTCTATCCCAAACAAACGGGCAGTTCCCAGGGCTATGTCGGAATAACCCGAAAAGTCGCAATAAATCTGGAAGGTAAAAAAGAAAGCTCCCAACAGAAGCGTACTTCCCGAAAACCGCGAAGAACTGTTAAAGATTATGTTGGCATAGTTGGCAAAATTATCAGCGATGACGATTTTTTTAAATAAGCCCCACAAAATCTGCCGTAAACCATCAACGGCCTTAGAATAATCGAACTCCCGTTTTCTTCCGATCTGGGGCAAAAGATGCGTCGCCCGCTCAATAGGGCCGGCAACCAGCAAAGGGAAAAAACTGACAAAAAGCGTGTAGTTGATGAAATTCTTTTCGGGTTCTATTTTTTCATGATAAATATCAAGCACGTAGGACAATCCATGAAAAGTATAAAAGGAAATTCCGACAGGCAGGACCAGATTAACGGAACCCAGGCTGGCTTTGATATGTAGCAGCGAAAGCGCGCTAACAAAAGAGTCAGCAAAGAAATTATAATACTTAAAAACGCCCAGCAAACCCAAGCTGATGCAAAGACTAAGCAACATCCAGAACTTTCTCCCGGATTTACTTTTAGCAGACTTGATCCTGGCTCCGGAATAAAAACCCACCAGGGTCGAAAAAATCAAAAGAAATAGAAACCGCCAGTCCCAACAGGCATAGAAAAAGTAACTGGCAAAGGTCAGCAACAAATTCTGACGTTTCAAATCCCCTTTTGTAGTATACCAATATAAAACAAAGACTACCGGTAAAAAAATGGCAAACTCAATCGAATTAAACAGCATAAATCAAATACATTTCAACCCTGTTTTGCATTTATACTCAACACAAAACATAAACACCACTGCCAGAGTTCATTATCACTTATCGAAATGAACTTATAAATCATTTACAATGAGACAGTTCAAAAAGGCAAAATTAAATATATATTTGACTTAACTGAAATTAGATTTATAAAATTCAGATATATCCTAAGCGCCAAGGTTACTATTGATTTGTTCTATATCCAAAGAACTCCAGTCCTTCCTGATATTAACAAGCAATTCGCCAGCCCGGTACTTTGTAAGTTTTTTTAGGATCAAATCCAAAATACAGTGGATGAGACAAAATTTAAGCAATTATTTTTTCAAACCTGTAAATAGGACAGAGTATGTATTAAAAAAATGCAAGGACAGGATTTACATGATTAACAAGTTTTCAATTCCATAACAAAAACAAAAATTTCTCCCGACCAATCCTTGAGGGATGACATGACTTTAGCAGGAAAAAGAGGTTTGTGGTAAATCCCGAAGGGGTGGAATATTATTTCATCTGTTCAAACAGGTATTTCGCATCGTATCGGATTTTATAGGATCACCAGTAAAACCTGTTAGGTTTGGAAAATTGATATAGCTTTTCATTTTCCTAAA
The DNA here is from genome assembly GCA_030706565.1 of Bacteroidota bacterium. Taxonomy (NCBI): domain Bacteria; kingdom Pseudomonadati; phylum Bacteroidota; species Bacteroidota bacterium. Next base: position 2,948 of record JAUZOH010000425.1, read on the forward strand.
TTTGGGTTTTCATTGCCGTCAGCTTCAGCTGACGGATCCTGAAGAAAATGTTGTATTTCTTGGGCTTAAGCCCAACATTCTATTAAAATAATACCAGAACATTCGGCTAAAGCCGCAAAACTTAATG
>JAUZOH010000426.1 GCA_030706565.1 Bacteroidota bacterium
GCGACGATGATTTATCCCTTGCTGCCAATAATCCATCCCTGCTTATTCCGGAAATGGACAACCACCTGTTTTTCAATTATGTTGATTACATTGCCGACATTAATTATGGTTATGCATCCTATTCAAGAAATCAAAAAGGAATTGGAAGCTTTGCAGCCGGGATTCAATATATCAATTATGGCAGGTTTATAGGTGCAGACGAAACCGGCCTAAAAACCGGAAATTTTTATGCGGCAGAATATGCGCTGAACCTCATTTATAGCCGTCCCTTGGGTAAGGACAGCTGTTTCTATGCCGGAGTCAATATAAAACCTTTATATTCATCATTGGACAACTACAGTTCGCTGGGAATAGCAACGGATTGGGGCATCACTTATCACCGCAGCCCTTATTTCATGGCATCAGTGGTATTTAAAAATTTAGGTACACAAATTAAACCTTATTACAATCATTATTACGAACCTCTCCCTTTTGAAATACAGGCTGGAATCTCACAAAAACTGGAACATGCGCCTTTCAGATTTTCATTTGTCTTTCAACACCTCGAAAAACCAGATATGACCTATACCGTCACTGACAGCAGCAGTTCAGAAAACGCAGGAAGCGGGCAAAAGGGTGTACTTAACAAACTGGGCGACAAATGCATGAGGCATTTGATTATAGGAGTTGAATTTACTCCTTTTAATAACTTTTTTCTGCGTGCAGGGTACAATTATCAAAGGAGAAAAGAAATGCAGGTCGAACAAAGAATTGGAATGGTGGGCTTTTCGTGGGGAATAGGATTAAAAATCTCGAAATTTCATATCGACTATGGTCATTCAGCCTACCATCTTGGGGCCGTTGTAAATCAATTTTCTATAGGAATGAATTTAAGCGAGTTTTATCACAAAACTTCATTTATAAGAGAAGAAAAATAAGATTTTCCAAGTCTTGGTTATCTTTGTATTTTCATATTTCAACAGCAAAATGGACAATAAATTAGTGATAGCCATTGATGGATACTCATCCTGTGGGAAAAGTACTTTTGCAAAGGCGTTAGCCCAGGCCATGAACTATGCTTATATAGACAGTGGAGCCATGTACAGGGCAGTTACCCTGGCATTCATGCGAAACGGAATGATCGAAAACCACCAGGTCAACAAGCAGGGTATTGACGAAAAACTGAACGGAATTGAAATTTCTTTTAGATATAATCCTCAAAACAAAAAGAATGAAACCTGGCTTAACGGCGAAAATATCGAAGAAGAAATCCGGGAAATCAAAGTTTCAGAAAACGTGAGCCCTGTGAGCAAAATCAAAGAAGTACGTAATAAATTGGTATCCCTGCAACGGAAAATGGGGGAACAAAAAGGCATCGTCATGGATGGCCGAGATATCGGCACAGTTGTTTTCCCTGAAGCAGACCTGAAGATATTCATGACTGCAGATAAGAACATACGGGCCGAACGGCGCTACAAGGAATTAATAGGGAAAGGGCTTTCCGTCAGCTTTGAGGAAGTAAGAAAAAATTTGGAACAAAGGGATTTTATGGATGAAAACCGCAAAGAAAGCCCGCTGAAAAAAGCTGAAGATGCCATTTTACTTGATAATAGTCATCTTACACCAGAAGAAGAACTGGAGTGGATTTTGCAAATTATTAACTCAAAGTATCCATGCTGATTGAAATTGACAAAAATTCGGGTTTCTGTTTCGGCGTCGTAAAAGCCATTGAAATGGCAGAAAAGGAGCTGAAAGAATCAGGACATCTTTATTGCCTGGGGGAAATAGTGCATAACAATGTTGAAGTAAACCGTCTGGCCAAAGAAGGACTAGTGACTATAGATTTTAAAACCTTTAAGAAATTAAAGCACTGCAAAGTATTGATCAGGGCTCATGGAGAGCCGCCGGAAACATATAAAATTGCGGAGGAAAACGATATAACCATCATCGATGCGACCTGTTCTGTGGTATTAAAATTGCAAAAAAAAATAAAGCAGGGATACGAGAATGCTAAAAATAGTGAAAACGAAGGACAAGTCGTTATTTTTGGTAAGGAAGGCCATGCTGAAGTCAACGGCTTGGTAGGGCAAACCCATAATGAGGCCATTGTAGTCAATGATATTAACGACCTGTACAAAATTGATTTTTCGAAACCTATAGATCTTTTTTCACAAACTACTCAAAGTAAAAGCAAATTCAATCTTTTAAAACAGGAATTAATAGCCAGGATGTCCGAAGCAGGGATAAAACCTGAAAATTGCCTGAAAGCCAACGATACGGTTTGCCATCAGGTATCAAACCGGGAACCCAAGCTGAAAGAATTTGCCCAAAACCATGAATTGGTCATTTTTGTTAGCGGCCAGCAAAGTTCAAATGGTAAAATGCTGTATAAGGTTTGCAAAGAAGCCAATCCTAATACCCTATTTATCTCCGAAAGTAAAGAAATATCTGCAGATCTTTTTAAAAATATAAATAGTGTAGGAATTTGCGGAGCCACTTCAACCCCCTTATGGCTTATGGAAAAAATTGCAGACACCATAAAAAATCTGACAAAAATATGATCAATCTGTCAGTGAATCACAGTAAATAATTGCCTTTTTAAAATTTCTTCCTTTGATTTTTTATTTTTTTTTAAAATGAATAAACATAATTATTTTATTTTACATTTGTAAATGCTGAAAATGAGGATGAGCGTGTTTTTCATAAGATTATTCAGAAAAAAATAAAAGATATTATTTACTGCTTAAAAATTTAATCGTATGGGGAAAATCAAATGTGTAGGTATATTAACCTCGGGAGGTGATGCTCCAGGAATGAATGCGGCTATCAGAGCGGTTGTAAGAACAGCTATTTATCATCAACTACAGGTAATAGGAATAAAACAGGGTTATACGGGCATGATCAACGGGAATTTTGAAGAACTTTATGCCCACAGCGTCAGCGATATAATCCAGAAAGGCGGAACTATATTAAAAACAGCCAGAAGTGAAGAGTTTAGAACGCCCGAAGGCCGTAAAAAAGCTTATGATCAGTTACAAAGAGCGGGAATCAACGCCTTAGTTGTTATAGGCGGAGATGGTTCATTTAC
>JAUZOH010000427.1 GCA_030706565.1 Bacteroidota bacterium
ACCACCGCTCATATCACCATATAATGTTCCATAACCCACAGCAGCTTCACTTTTGTTTGAAGTGTTGAGCAATATATTCCCGAATTTATTGGAAAGGGCCATAAGCAGGGTTCCCCTGATACGTGCCTGGATATTTTCTTCGGTGATGTCAGGAGGGAAATTTTTAAATACCGGTTGCAAAGAACTTTCGAAACTTTCTACCATGTGTTTGATAGAGATAATATCGTAATGAACTTTCAGGTTTTCGGCCAGCTTTATGGCATCGTTCACCGAATGGTCCGACGAATATTTCGAAGGCATAAGAATAACCCTTGTTTTATCAGTTCCCAAAGCCTGGGCTGCCAAAACCAGAGTCAGTGCAGAATCAATACCCCCCGACAGGCCCAATATGGCGGTTTTAAAATTCATCTTGTTGAAATAATCCCTGATTCCTAAAATGAGGGCCTTATAGATCAATTCGATGGTTTTAAACCGGGTTCCTTCTGTGGGTATGGAAGGGTTTGGGACCAGGCTGGAGGATTCAAAAATCTGCCTGTCTTCTTCAAATAAACTCAGTTCACCTACAATTTCACCTTTGCTGTTGACTACCGTTGATCCGCCATCGAAAACCAGTTCAGTCTGAGCACCTACCTGGTTCACATAAAATACGGGGATATGAAACTTTTTGGCGTTGCGGGTCAGGATGTGCCGGCGAATATCTACCTGAGTATGGGCAAAAGGTGAAGCTGCAATATTGATGATCATATCGGGATGAAAAGGTTCCAGCCTTTCCATGGGCGAGACCGTGTACAGATGACTGCGGCCGAAATTGGTAAATACAGGCTGGTCATCCCATAAATCTTCGCAAATGGTCAGGGCAATTTTCTGATCCTTATAATTGATTATTTTAAAGTCATTATTGGGCTCGAAATAGCGGTATTCATCAAAGATATCGTAAGTGGGCAGAAGTGTCTTATGAACCATTTGCCGTATTGCTCCGTCTGCAAGGAAATAAGCCGTATTGTACAATTTTTTCCCGCTGGGGTTGGGATTCAGCGAAGGGCTTCCTACAATTGCGGCAATACCCTGGCAGGCCGCAGCAATTTTTTCTACAGATTTTCCGCAGTCTTGAATAAAATCCTTCTGCTCAAGCAGGTCGTAAGGAGGGTATCCGCAAACAGAAAGTTCAGAAAATACAGCCAGATCGACTCCCTTATTTTTAGCTTTCTCAATAGCCTCAATAATTGCCCTTGTATTTTTTTCAAAATTGGCAATATGGTAATTTATTTGAATAAGTTCAATTTTCACTTTTAGCCGCCTTAAATTTAAAATAATACGCCCAACCGGACAGCCAGATAATTGAGGTCCGTTTTACCTGCACTTCCGGAAGTGACATTGGTGAACCCGTTTGTATAGGTAATACCTCCGGTCAATGCCGTATTCCCGCCTAAAGAATATTCTGTCCCTATGCCGATGTGATAGCCCATATACAAGAAATTAACAGCACCCCTGACATTTTCGTTGTCCAGTCCGTTTGCAGGTGAATCAGCCAATGCTTTAATGTTGAACTGGGAGGTTACGCCCAGTTTGGCAAAATAAGTAAAGTACCCGATTCTTCTGGTTTTGAATTTAAGTCCAAACGGTATACAAAGATACTGCAATTTATATTCTACTGTTGATCCTTCTTTGATCGAATGGGTATTGTCACCGGTAAGCCTGAGGTTAAAAGCATTGTCGTATTTGAGGCTGCCGCCAACAGAATTGATGGATAAACCCGTAGTGAAGGCATAATTTTCCGCAAAATACTTATCGGCAAAAAAGCCGAAATTAATCCCTATTTTCGGAGTATCATTATGTACCTGGCTGACATCGGGAGACATCCATGAAACCTGAGGATCGGCAAAAACTCCAAATTGTAATCTTTGAGAAAAAACCTGTATGGAGAACAGCGCCAATGCCAAAAGCAACAGCAGTTTTTTCATCATGACTAATTTTTTCATTTTTTAAAATCCTTTAAGCCTACAGAATGTCTCTTTCTCTGAATCCCATTAAGTAAAGAATAGCATCCAGGCCTATAGTAGAAATAGAATGTTGGGCATTTTCTTTAACGATGGGCTTTGCATGAAAAGCAATACCCAGCCCGGCAATATTGATCATCGGTAAATCATTGGAGCCATCGCCCACGGCAACGGTTTGTTCCAGGTGAATATCCTCCTTGAAGGCGATGTTGCGCAATAACTCGGCTTTTTTAGCGCCATCGACAATGTCGCCTATGCAGTTTCCGGTAAGTTTGCCGTTTACAACTTCCAGTTCATTGGCATAGACATAATCTATGCCGAGTTTACTTTGGATGAACCTTCCGAAATAAGTAAAACCGCCGGAAAGGATTGCTGTTTTAAATCCATATCTTCTGAGGGTGCGGAACAACCGTTCTGCTCCTTCTGTAAGTGGCAATCGTTCTGCTATTTCAACCATGACCCTTTCGTCCAGTCCTTTGAGTAAGGCAAGGCGTTTTTTGAAACTTTCCCTAAAATCAATTTCGCCACGCATGGCGGATTCGGTGATTTCCCTGACTTTTTGCCCCACGCCGGCTTTTTCGGCAAGCTCGTCAATCACTTCGGTTTGTATCAGGGTGGAATCCATATCGAAACAGACCAGGCGGCGGTTGCGCCTGAATATGTTATCTTCCTGGAAAGCTATGTCAACGCCAAGCGTCCTGGATATTTCAAGGAAACGGCTTTTCATCTCCTCTTTGTCAATTGGCGTACCTCTGACTGAAAATTCAACACAAGCCTTAGCTTTAGTGTCTTGGGTTTCTTCATCATCCAGCTTGAGTCGCCCGCTTAAACGGGAAATAAAATCAATGTTTAATTTCTGCCGGTAAACTGCATTGGTCACTTCGGCAATTTGAGTTGCCAGGATTCTCCGGCCAAGAAGGGTAACTATATATCGTTCTTTACCCTGCTGGCTTACCCAATGGTTATAATCATCCTCGTTGATAGGGGTAAATTTTACCTTAATCCCTAATTCATAGCCTTTAAACAGCAAATCTTTCAGTATAGGAGAAGATTCTGATTCCTG
>JAUZOH010000428.1 GCA_030706565.1 Bacteroidota bacterium
CTGCAGAGGATGTGGCGAAGACTGGGGGTAAGACATTAACTGAGAAACCAAGCTGGCTTCCCAGTAGGGTAATTACCGGTAATATAGATAATCCTAAAGGACTTATTGGCGTTTATGAAAAAAATATACCCGGACTTGGTAAAATTGATGATACTAAGAGAATGCTTTCCGAGATTGATTATCCTATGTGTAGCGCCTCGGACTTTAAAACCACCTCACAAGATGGTTTTAAAATGTTAAATGTCCCAAATGATGCTGCAGATATGTGGGCTACATATAATAAACCATGGCTTGAGGATTTAACTAATAACAAAGCAGACGTAGTGGTCTTGAGTGACAAATCAAACGATTTGCTAAAATATGTTTTAAAAAGCGATGGGAGTGGAGCATTTGAAACTTTGCCAAATGGCCAAAAAATTTTAACAGGCTTTGGAAAAGAAATTGACTATATGGAAAATCTTGTAAAACAAAGAAAATACCAATGGGACGAATTGAATGGACTTTATAAATATATTGGTAATTAGACTGGTGTATACTCGTCCCAGTTTTCAAAAGGGCTTAATTTTTCATTATTAGTTCTTAGGATTAAGTTCTGATTATGAATAATGCCATCAATTTTTAATTGACCTATCGTCATGGTAATTTTAGCAGATAATTTATAACTATCTATCTGAAAATCTCCTTTATATATTACTGCACTTTTATTATCCTTTGAAAACCAAATTAAATCTTTAGGTTCTCCTCTTGAAGAACAATAAATTATGGTTCCATCCTCATAAAATTTAAGATAGTTCCAAGAATATGCCCACTGGACATGTCCGGCGTGCCATTCGGCAGAGACCTTTTTAAGCGATTGGTATATTTTATTATATTGCAACATGTATTTGATAGAATGAATGATATCGTTATGTTTGTTCGATATGGAAAAATTTCCAAATAAGAGCATAGAAAGATTAATAATAATATTTCTGGCTGTAAAATATTTATCTTATAAATTTTTCTATATTTAAATTTCTAAAATTACCGAAATAATTTAGGAAATTGACAAATTTTGAAAAGAATTAAATTCAGTCAGATCTTAACCAAGAATTGTGGGAAAAACGTTTAAAGAATAGGCTAAATTGAATTAATCGCGATTTATCGGACAGAATTTGTCATTTTATCAATAAAATTACTTTGATCCGTCTCGAGCCTTTGAACTATTTTATACTTTTTCAAACTCATTTTTTTACCAAGTCAAGATTATTGTGAGGGATGAAATTTTTTTGCTGTTAAACGCAAAATATTCCCCGAAATTCTTCAATTAAATATTCAATAAACATATTTTTTTTCTATACTTGCATTTTATTTCGAATAGGTTTTAAAATATTATCAACTCGCATGTTATAACAAGTTTAAGCAAAGAAAGGATGGGAGGTTATCCGGGGCGACCGGGGTAAATGAGCATGTGAGTTGCATCCGTTCTTTGGACTTTTAAAAAAAATATTGGAGAATGAAAATAACTGTTGTTGGTGCAGGTAACGTGGGTGCTACATGTGCAAATGCAATTGCTGAAAAGGAACTTTGTAGTCAGGTTGTATTATTGGATGTCGTTAAAGGAACTGCTGAAGGTAAAGCTTTGGATATTGCCGAAATGGCGCCTTTAGCATTGTTCGATACCCGGACTATTGGTGTAACCAATGATTTTGAGGCTACAGCTAACTCTAAAGTAGTAGTAATTACATCCGGTCTTCCCAGAAAGCCGGGTATGTCCCGCGAAGATTTATTGGGTACTAATGCCCGCATCGTTAAAGAAGTTACTGAAAATATCATGAAGTATTCTCCCGATGCAATTATTATTGTTGTATCCAATCCTTTGGATGCTATGGCTTATTGTGCATACAAAACAGCTAATATTTCTCCTAACCGTGTAATCGGTATGGCCGGTTTGCTGGATACCGCCAGGTACAGGACATTTTTGGCCGACGAACTCGACTGTTCTGTAAAAGACATTCAGGCAATTATCCTTGGCGGTCACGGTGATGATATGGTTCCCCTGGTTGATTATACCACAGTTAGCGGTGTTCCTATAACCCAGTTGGTTGAAAATGACAGGTTACAGGAAATTATTGCCCGTACAAGAGTTGGCGGTGGTGAATTGGTTAACCTGATGGGAAGATCTGCATGGTATGCTCCTGGTTTTGCCGCTGCACGTATGGTTGAAGCTATTGTTAGAAACCAGAAACGTTATTTCCCATGCTGCGCATACTTACAGGGTGAATATGGTCTTAATGATATGTACTTCGGCGTTCCTGTAAAATTAGGAAAAGATGGTGTTGAGAATATTCTCGAAATCAAATTAAATGATGCAGAAAAAGCTATGGTTGAAAAATCAGCCAATAGCGTTAAAAATACTCTTGCAACCCTGAAGGGTCTGAATATATTCTAATTCATATAGAAATATTAACATCAAAAAAGCCCTCGAAAAGGGCTTTTTTGATGTTAATTGGTTTGTAATTCAAAATTAAATTAATGAATGGACAATCAGTCCGCTTCTTAATTTGGGTTCAAACCAGGTGGTTTTGGGAGGCATGATATTCCCTGTATCGGCTATATCAAAGAGTTGTTTCATTGAAACCGGATAAAGGGCAAAGGCTACTTTCATTTCACCACTATCTACCCGTCTTTTTAATTCCCCTAAACCACGAATTCCTCCGACAAAATCTATTCTTTGTGATTTGCGTAAATCTTTTATTCCCAGGATCTGGTCCAGAACCAGGTCAGATAAGATCGTTACATCCAGACAACCTATAGGATCATTATCGTCAAAAGTCCCTGCTTTTGCGGTCATTGAATACCAGTTTCCGTTGAGATACATACTGAAATTATGCGCCGTATCCGGCCTGTATTCTGCAGTACCTTTCTTTTCAACTACAAAACCAGCTTCCAGTTTTTTGAGCAGCTCTGCTTCTGTCAATCCGTTCAGATCTTTAACCACCCGGTTGTAATCGAAAATTTTCAGTTGATTATCGGGAAAGTGAACAGCAAGGAAGAAGTTATATTCTTCAGTACCTTTGTGA
>JAUZOH010000429.1 GCA_030706565.1 Bacteroidota bacterium
CACTTCAGCTTTTTGCACGTTGTTGTATGGGCGCGAAATATCGTCGCACTTGATAAAATCGACTCCCCAACTGGCATACATCTGTACAATTGAATTATAGTATGCCTGGCCTTCGGGCTTGGTGGCATCAACCCCGTACATGTCCGGGTTCCAAGGACAGGTAGAACTTTTAATGGCTATATCCTGAGCTTTTACATTTGTGCCGAGTACAGGCAGGTTCTTCTCCACGGCCTGACGGGGGATACCTCTCATGATGTGGATTCCGAACTTCAAACCTTTCGAATGCACATAATCGGCAAGGGGTTTAAAGCCTTTGCCATCGGCTGCCGAAGGAAATTTCTTAAGCCCGGGGGTCAAGCGTCCGTAGTCATCCATGGTAAGAATCGCACCGGGTTTATACGAATGGCCTTTCGACTCTGGCTCGTACCACTGAATATCAACAGTTAAGTATTTATAACCACTTGGTAAAAGATACTTTGCCATAGCATCGGCCTGTTCCTTTACTTGCTGTTCCGTAACGGTAGTGCCATAAATATCCCAGCTGTTCCAGCCAAGAGGAGGAGCAGGTGCTATTTGCCAGTATTTTGGTTTGTCCTGTGCTTTTAATGCACCACAAGTCAGTGTAATTAACAGAACCAATAATTTTAAATATCTATTTTCCAACATCTTGTATTTTATTGTTTCCCTTTTCATTTTATGTGAATAAAGAGATTTTCAAGCGAATAAAGTACTTTATGCTTTTTCAATTCTTCGTACATTAAAGTAATATTAAAAATATTATAAAAGGGAAAAACTCCCGCAAACGGTTATCTAATTTTTTAATTATCATGTCTTTGTTCGTTCTGTAATTCAATCATCATCTGCTTTTATATTTCATCCCAATTTTGCTTCATTGTTAAATAATATAGTTTAGCAATTCCAGGTGGTACTAATTACTTCTTTATCCACATTTTTTTCTTTTAGAATTCAAATAAAAAGTAATGGTAAAAACAGTTTTCAAAGCACTCAATTTTCCGTTATTTTCCAGCTTAACACCGTTCCATCTTTCCTGTTGGGCAGTGTTCCCTTGCGATCGGCAGCATAAGGCTCGCCGGTACCCGGAGTCAGTCCCACATAACGGTTGGTTTTCAGCGACAGCAACATACACTGGTTGTGCAACATATCCTGCCATTGGAACAAACTGCCTTCCGATTCTTGTTTCATCAACCTCACATCTCCAGAAATGCCTATCCCCACGACAGTAAGAAAACCCGTACCATTCATCGCTTCAAGGACTACCCTGCCTTTTCCGCGATCATACACCCTAAACTGACAGCCGGAACCTTGTGCATCCTTTGATCCGGGCGAAGCCGAGTGCATCATACCGTGGGGATTGGCCCACACGGGCGAATTCGTGCCCAGATTAGTCAGCGTAATAATTTTCCCTACCGGAATATTCCGGGACCGGTCGGCCAGTGGTTCTACAAGTTTAAAATCTTCAAAATCGGCATAACCGCCTTCCTTTCCATCCATATTGTAGGCGAAAAGGGCATAACGGGAGCCCTGGAACGTTTTCAGCTGATAAGGCAGACGGATAGAATCTCCGATATTGGTAAAGTTCGTATCGTCGGTGCTAAAACTGAACTGTGCTATATCTTTTTCATAATCACCTGATGCACGCAAACTAATTTTCCCAGAGGAGAGCTTTTGTTCAATTGTTTTGTCCCTGTACTGATCATAGAAATGAAGGACAAAACCATCGCTTTTCCTTAGAATGCCCAGACTTGCATAAGGCATATTCAAATAAGCCAGCCCTGCATAATCTCCAGGTTTCAGCGCACTCGCGTCAAGCACCGCGGTAGCATTAGATTCGGGGCCAACTACACGCTGCGTAAGGGTATTTCTGGCCCATAAAAAATCTTTAGCCGGCAAAGTATGCAAACGCAGTGATTCATTTTTTTTGTTGAGTTCCCATTTGCCGGCAACAGGATTATGATTCCACTGCCAGACAGGCAATAACGTTTTACCGGAGAAATCGTCGCTGCGCTGGTAAGGCGCTGAAGGAGTTGTTGGCGTCGCAACATTTGGTTTTAACCACGTTCTGGGCGAACGTCCGAGATTGCCAGTAAGCCCGAAGTAAGGCCAGCCATCCTGCCAGGTAACCGGCGAAAGGCAAGTAGTACGACCCACTGACATAAAATCCATCATAGAAAACCCCCACCAATCGCCATTGGGCAAATCGACTATCCCACCCTGATGCAGGGGAACGGCCCCCAAATAATTATCACCAGCAGGGGTCAATCGGAATTTGAAACCGGGAGAAGGAACCTGAGAACCGAGACCCACATTAGCTGTCAGCCAACCTCTCTGATAGCCCAAGGTTTCTTCTGCACTGATAACAGTAGTCTCGTACGGTCCATAAGGATTGTCGGCACGGGCACACTGCATGCGCCCTGTAGGAGAAAAATTAGCACTTATGATATAATATTTCCCATTTATCTTATAAATGTGATGTCCCTCTCCCATGTTATTTCCCGCAGGAATAATAATCTTGTCGCTTCCTTCGACAATACCGCTAAAATCAGGTTTCAATTGAACCAGGTGCACTTCATTGTATTTATATACTGCATAAATCTTTCCGTTATTGTCAAAAAGGATGGAAAGATCATAAATTTCAACATTCATAGGTTTGTGTACCCATGGCCCCTTCGGATTTTTAGCCATAAACACCTGCATTCCATGGTTATTCACGTTGGTAAAAATATAGAACATACCGTTGTAATAACGGATACAGGGAGCCCATATACCCTGGCCGTATGCTTCCTTGCCATGATCAAGGTTAAATTCAGGGCCTAAATCCAACTTATCAAAACAGTAGCTTAAAAACTCCCAGTTGACCAGATCTTTTGAATGCAATACAACAACACCGGGCATAGAATGCATTGTAGTTCCCGCCAGGTAAAAATCATCACCCACCCGGATCATATCAGGATCAGAAAATTCGTCATAGAACAAAGGATTGGTATAAGTTCCGTTTCCATTATCGGCTGTCCAGGACTGGGC
>JAUZOH010000430.1 GCA_030706565.1 Bacteroidota bacterium
AAATTTAATCGGTGATATGAAAAACTAATATTATATAATGATAAGGCATAAAGGGCATTGAATAACAGGGTATTAAAACGTTTTTGTTCCCGGAATCATTTCCTGATGGGCATGTTAATTTCATGACAATATTCTCCCAATAAAAAATAATCCCCTGGTTTTAACTTACTTAAAATCATAAAATCCTTTTAGCATTAACGGGTAGTGTGTTTTTTTTCTAACTTGCAAATCTTTAATTAATAGATTTTATTCATAATGCTAACAGAACCGGAATTACTTCGACTATTAAATGATGGAGATGAAAAGGTGGTGCGGTCTATTTTTGATCGTTACTACGACAGTCTTTGTCTTTATGCGGAAAGTATTATTAAGGATCATCATGCAGCTGAGGAAATCGTAGAGGATATCTTTATCCATTTTTGGCTGAATGCTAAAGATATACAAATTTATCAGTCTTTGAAAAGTTATCTTTTCAGAAGTGTCCACAATAATTGTCTCAAGTATCTCGATAAGCACAAATCAGAAAAACAAAATATTGATTCCTTAAATTATTTACTGGAAGATCACGAAATAACAGAACCTGTCTCTTTAGATTATGCATTTTCAAATATAGTTGCCCAGGAATTGGAAGAAAAGGCCGTAGAAGTTCTTGAGTCACTTCCTGAACAATGTAAAAAAATCTATTATTTGAATCGTTTTGAAAATTTGAGCTATACGGAAATTGCTGAAAGACTAAATATTACAGTAGGAACGGTGAAAACTCAAATGAGCCGGGCTTTCCAAAAATTCCGTATCAATCTTATCGATTACCTGCCCTTACTGATTATTCTGATATTCTGGAAATAAAAAATAAAAATTTACTTTTTTTTGTCAACCACTTTGACCGTTTCCCGGTCTTTATAATTAGAAATGAAAATATGGAAAAAGAGAATCAAACATATTCCTCTATGGATGAATTCCTGATTAAGTATCTGGTTGGATCTGCAACCGGACAGGAGAGAAATGATGCTCGCGAATGGATTAATAAGAATTCAAACAACAGGAAGTATTTTGAAGAACTCAAAACTTTTTATCAACTCACCAAAGTTGTCCAAGATCCTTCCGGCTTTGATAAAACTGAAGGCTGGAACCGGGTAGCCGCCGGTTATTATAAGTCAAAATATCAGACAGAGAAAGCCAGGGAAAAACAATCAGGGAAAAAAATCTACTGGCGGATAGCTCTAATGTCGGCAGCTGCTTGTATAGCTTTTGTTTTAGGATTTCTTTTAAAGGATTATCAGACCATTTACCGTCAGGGAATGATGAAATTCAACGAGATCTCCGTTCCGCTGGGCGCCAGGTCACAGGTTACCCTGTCTGACGGCACAAAAGTATGGTTGAATGCAGGGAGTAAATTGAGATACCCTGTGAATTTTGTAGATAAAACCCGGGAAGTATACCTGGAAGGGGAAGCTTTTTTTGATGTAACCAAGCAGAAAAAAAGATTATTCGTGGTGAAAACTTCAGATATTCTGGTAAAAGTTTATGGAACGCAGTTTAATGTAAAATCATATCCTGAAGAGAATATCATCCAGACAACATTAGTAAGGGGTTCGGTGGCTATTGAAAATATGCACAAGGGATACGAAAATCAAATAGTTTATTTGAAACCTAATCAGACCGCTACTTTTTATAAGGAACAGAAAGAAACAGCTTCTCTCCAAAAGGGACCCTTAGCAAAAATTGCCGAGAAGAAAAACATTAAAACGATCCCTGAAAAAATTGAGATCATTCCCAATATCAATCCTGTACCTATCATATCCTGGAAGGACAACCGCTGGGTCATTGATGGGGAAACTCTCGATCAGTTAGCTGTTAATTTAGAACGACGCTATAATGTTCAAATTCAGTTTAATGATGAATCGCTTAAAAAATATAAATTTTCTGGTACCCTGACCAATGAGACTTTTGAACAGGTTTTGAAAATTGTTCAAATATCGGCCCCTGTTTTATTTGTCATTAATAGTAATCATGTGCTGATTAAAGATGATCCTTCATACAAAAAGAATTATGACAAACTGATTATGCAGACAAATTATTAAATAATTAAAAACTGATTGCCTATGGGAGATGTAGATCAACAAAGAAAAAAATCGCAGAATGAGCCACCATTCCGCGATTTCATGAATTTTAATGTATCATTTTGCCGCCAATGCCTGACACTCAATATATTAGGCTTGGCATTTAATAACACTAAAATCTAACAAATTTATGAAAAAAAAACCTAAGTATGCCCATTTTTCCTTACAAAATGGGTATAAAAAACTACTACTAGTTATGAGACTATCTATAGTATTTAGCTTATTTTGCACTGTTGCTTTTTCTTCAGGTTCTTTTTCCCAAAACAGGACTATTTCTTTAAAATTGGAGAATGCCAGGGTAAAAGATATATTCCGCACCATTGAAAATAAAACATCCTATCGGTTTTTTTATAACGACGAGCTTTGTGATATAAATAAAAAAGTTGACCTGTACGTAAGTAACATGAAGGTCGAGGATGTTTTAAAAAAGATGTTCCGGAATTCTGACATGGACTATACCCTGTTGGAAAACAACATGATTGTTGTAGCTCCTAAAAGGAGTATCCAGCAAAACATGATTTCGGGTACCGTTACCGATTTGGTTTCCGGTTTACCATTACCGGGAGTTAATATTGTTGTCGAAGGTACTACGATTGGAACGGTTTCCGATGCAGATGGAAAATACTCCCTGAATATTCCTAATCAAAAAGATGCCGTTTTGGTATTTTCCATGGTTAGTTATAAAAAAGAGAGAATCAGCGTCGATGGAAGGTCCGTTATTGACGTCAAATTAGCAACAGATGTTAAAAGCCTGGAAGAAGTAGTTGTTGTGGGTTACGGGAGTCAGAAGAAAGAATCCGTAACTGCAGCTATTTCAGGTGTTACCTCAGAGGACCTTGACAGGGTTCATGCATCTACTGTAACCGGCGCACTTGCCGGTAAACTTGCCGG
>JAUZOH010000431.1 GCA_030706565.1 Bacteroidota bacterium
AGATGCCCAAACTATTTATTTTGTTTCTCCAAAAGGGAGCGATAAAAACAGCGGTACAGAAAAATCGCCTTTAAAAAGTATAAAAACAGCGCAGTACAAAGCTCGCGGACAAAAAGGTGAAGTAACAGTTTATTTGCGAGGTGGGGAATATCGTTTGTCCGAACCCCTGATTTTTACCCCGCTTGATGGAAATAATGGTAAACACCTTACATTGTCTGCTTATCCGGGCGAAAACGTAGTTATCTCCGGCGGTGTTTCTCTTAAACTACAGTGGCAGCCTTACAAAAACGGGATTATGCAGGCGAGGCTCTCGTCCAAAATCGCTATTGACATGCTAACAGTTAACGGGAAAATACGTTCCATGGCGCGATATCCAAATTACGATTCAACTGCCGTACGTTTCAATGGCACATCGGCTGACGCCACTTCGCCGGAACGAGTGAAAACGTGGAAAAATCCTGCTGGTGGCCTTCTTCATGTGATGCACGTAAGCGATTGGGGTGATTTTCATTACCGCATAACTGGCAAAGATGAGAAAGGCGAATTAAAAATGGAAGGAGGCTGGCAAAATAATCGTCCCAATGGCTTGAGTAAAGACAACCGTATGGTTGAAAATATTTTTGAAGAACTGGACGCACCCGGCGAATGGTATTACGATAGCAAAGAGGCAATTTTATACTATTATCCTGTACCAGGAGAAGATGTTGCCAAATCGACGTTTGAGGCTTCGCAGCTAAAACATTTGGTCGAATTTAGGGGAACCGAACAGACACCGGTGCAAAACATCACCCTAAAAAACATTGAATTTACCCAAACGGCCCGCACTTTTATGGAAAAGTACGAACCGCTTTTGCGTTCCGATTGGACAATATATCGTGGTGGAGCAATTGTTTTTGAAGGCACTGAAAATTGTTCGCTTACCGGCTGCTATCTTCATAATTTAGGAGGCAATGCCGTTTTTTTCTCCAATTACAACCGTAATTCAGGTATTTCGTCGTCGCATATCACGCAGATTGGCGCAAGTGCCATTTGCTTTGTTGGCGACCCAAATGCCGTCAGGTCTGCCGTATTTAATTATGATGTCCATGGATCTTACGATCATATAGACCGTCAGCAAGGTCCAAAATCAAACAATTATCCGGCGGATTGTTTTGTTCGGGATAATTTAATACATACAATAGGTTTATTTGAAAAGCAGATAACCGGTGTGGAGTTATCCATGAGCAAGTCGATCACAGTGAGCCACAACAGCATTTATGATGTTCCGCGGGCAGGAATCAATGTGAGCGAAGGCACCTGGGGCGGACATATTATCGAGTACAACGATGTGTTTGAGACTGTGAAGGAAACCGGCGACCATGGCTCGTTCAATTCCTGGGGGCGCGACCGCTACTGGCATCCTGACCGCCAGAAAATGAACAAATTTACTGTCCAAGAACCTTCGTTGATTTTGGCCGATGTTACTTCAACCATCATCATCCGCAACAACCGGTTCCGTTGCGACCGCGGTTGGGATATCGACTTAGACGATGGATCGTGCAATTACCATATTTATAACAACTTGTGTCTGAATGGTGGAATAAAACTTCGTGAAGGGTTTAATCGTGTGGTCGAAAATAATATCCTGATCAACAACACTTTTCACCCGCACGTGTGGTTCGAAAACAGTGGTGATGTTTTTTCAAGAAACATTGTTATGCGACCTTATAAACCCATCAAACTGACAAGCTGGGGAGCGATGGTCGATTATAACATATTTACCAGTGACAATGCTTTATCCGAAGTCCAAAACCATGGCGTTGACAAGCATTCTATTTTTTGCCCAGTGGAGTTTCAGGATGCCGCTCACGGAAATTTTACTGTAAAAAGTAAAATAAGTCAGGTATTCCGCATTGGATTCCAAAACTTTGATATGGATGGATTTGGCGTTTTATCACCCAACTTGAAATGCATTGCAAAAACTCCAAATATAACCTTGCCTCAGATACAAACTGAAAATGTGTCTGCAATCATTGTCGAATGGCAGGGATTGCGAATTAAGAACCTTGAAACATTAGGCGAGCGTTCTGCAACCGGGATGGATTCCGAACGTGGTGTATATGTGGTTTCAATGGCAAAATTTGATAGCGGACTCAAAGGTCTCTTGCTCGAAAATGATGTAATCATTAAGTTTAGCGGTAAGGTAATCAACAATTTGAATGATTTGCGAAATGCAACTAATCAGGCCGATCTGACCAAACCGATAGAAGTTGTGGTTTTCAGAAACCAAAAAGAGACTTCAGTTACAATTCCGAAAAATACATTATCAATACAATGATATAAATAATATATAATGAATAAAATTAATTCACTTAGATATAAGGCATTGTTTTGCCTGCTGTTTGTTTGCTCTTTTACAATGTTTGCGCAAAACCATCAGGAAAGAAAACAACTGTTTGATTCCAACTGGAAGTTCTTTTTGGGAGATGTACAAGATGCAAAGGCTGTAAATTTTAACGATGAGCATTGGCGTAGCCTCGATTTGCCGCATGATTGGAGTATCGAAGGGGAAGTAAATCCTAAGAATCCGACAGGAGGCGCTGGAGGATACTTCCCTACAGGTGTTGGCTGGTACCAGAAAATATTCAAAGTTCCCGGCGAAAGGAAAACCAAAAAGGTTTCCATTTACTTTGAGGGTGTTTATATGAACTCTGATGTTTTTATCAATAGAAAATCGTTGGGTATTTATCCATACGGTTTCATCTTTAAATTTAACAGAAGCTGCAATAAATATCAATACCAAAAGGCAATAGATGGAATTATATACATAACATAATAAATAGTAAATAATATGATTAGAAGTTTTTTGTATGGACTAATTCTTTCCATGTTTTCAATTGGCATTATTAATGCTCAGGTAAAAGCTCCGGCCCCTTGTGGGCCTGTTCCCACTGAAAATCAGATGAGGTGGCAGGAAATGGAAAGCTACGCTTTTGTTCATTTTTCCTTAAATACCTATACTGACCAGTCG
>JAUZOH010000432.1 GCA_030706565.1 Bacteroidota bacterium
CTTCCCATAATAATTTTGGTTAAGATAATAAATAAGATCCGGTATTTTTCAAAAGAGAAAGCATGGACCATCCTCAAGGAATTATTAGCCATTGTAATTGTCCTGCTGGGAATGGGTATATTTGTTTATTTTATCGGTTTTTTATTTGAATCGCCTGCCCAAAGGTGGAACCTGTTCACTTTTTTTGATTCCTGCAAACATGCTTTCCTGGTCGGAATAATCCCCTTCGCCTTTTTCACCCTGATCAATTACCGATACCTTTTTGCAGCTCAAATTGTGCAAAATAATATCAGAACCAGTACTGATCCGTCAACCGTCGTGGAGGCTGAAGAATTGATTCAGATTGGTTCTCAGCTAAAAAAAGAAGAATTGAGCTTTTATCCCAATCAATTTATTTATGCCGAATCAGAAGGCAATTATGTGGTTTTTTACCTGAAAGGCAACCCTCAAATCAGAAAAGAAATCATCCGCAACTCCATCAGCAATATTGAACAACAACTGTCTGCAATTCCTTTCTTCATGAGGACTCACAGGGCCTTTATCGTCAATATAAAAGAAGTGCTTTCCAAAAAAGGGAATTCCCTGGGCTACCATTTAAGACTTTCAGGTATAGAGGCAGAAATTCCCGTTTCCCGGCAAAATACCCAAAACTTCAATCAGCTTTTAAAGCAATATCATTAATCCATTCGTCACAAAACATTACCATTCGTACCATTTCACTGCCCTGATATTTCAACTTATAACAAATATCTGCCATATATCCCAATAGTTTGTCTATCAATTTGATAATTCATCACTTTGTAGTCGTAAACAAACAATCTTACGATGAAAAAATCATTCAAATTCAAAGGTATGCAAATTGCGGACAGGAAATTGATGCTATTGGCAATAGTTCTCAGCATTGTTTCGCGGACCTATGCCCAGGAAAAAACATTTCTTACGGGGAAACTGGTAGATCAGAAAACGAATCAAGCGGTTCCTTATGCCAATGTATCATTGGAAAAAGTATCTGATTCGAGCCCGATGAGCAGTTCAATTAGCGATACTGCCGGAATATTTTTTATAAACCCTATTCCAAAGTGTAAATACAAACTGTCTATAAAAATCATCGGTTACGAACCGGAAATCAGAATCATCAATCTTGAAAATGAAAGCAAGAATGATGTTGGGACAATCTACCTGCAGAATAAAGATATTAAACTTAAAGAAACGGTTATTACCGGCGAACGGCCAGAGGCAAGACCAGAAAGGGGTAAAACAACATTTTATGTAACTCAAAAGATGCTTGATGCCACCAATACTGGTACTGATGTTTTGAGGCTTATTCCCGGTATTCAGATCGACATTATGCAAAACATCTCATTGGAAGGAAATCCAAACATCCTGATTTTAGTAGATGGCAAAGAGCGCGACAGGCATTTTATCGCCCAGTTAAATTCCAACCAAATAGAGAAAATTGAAGTCATCAGTGTGCCTCCTTCCTCCTATGATGCCAGGGTAACAGGAGCAATCAACATTATTCTGAAAAAGGAAAGAGACTATGGATTGAACGGACAGATTTTCGCTGAAATTCCAACAAATGGTTCGGAAATTTATATTTTCCCAAACTACAGCCTGAATTACGGTTTCAAAAAATTAAACCTCTACACTTCTTATAATGGTGAAATGAGTTATTTTGATATCCATGAATGTACAAAACGCAAAGAATGGAATAATACAGATTTTAATGAAATCATTTCAAACCAATATGTCAGGCAAATGGACTGGTCGCACAGGTTTCATTATGGGTTCGATTATTTTTTAAGTTCCCGCGACCAGCTTAATTTTTATGCCTTCTTTAATCCTTATTCCCAAGAACATAATGGCACTGCTAATCTCCAATTGAATGGCAAAATTAACAGGCAATGGGAGGCGAAAAAAGAAGATACGGATATCAACACCGGCAGCTTATATTCGTTGTTTTACAGGCATATTTTTAATAAAAAAGGGCAGGAAATCACTTTAGATATCAGCAACTACAGGCTGAAGGCAGAAAATAAAACTGATTACATTGATGAAAGCCGGGAGAATAATTCTGCAATCCGGGTAAATGAGGTTAAACCCAGACAAAATGTGGCAAGTATTAAAATAGATTTTGTAACTCCCCTTTCGGATAAGTTTGTTTTCAATTCCGGAATAAAAGGGAAATTTCAGGTTATGCAGGACAGATATTCAAACAGTTTTAAGTACAACGAAAATATTTATGCAGTTTATGCAACTGCAACCTACAACAAGAATTCCCGGTACGAAATGAATACTGGCCTGCGGGTGGAAAATTTCAATTCAACCCTGAAAAGCGGCTTCAACCATCAGGGCCTGTCATTTTTCCCTTATGTTTCGGTCAAATACAAGCTGACCGGCACTCAAAATATACAGTTTTCCTGTAACCGGTCGATAATCAGGCCAAATATTTACCAGTTAGACCCATCCGTATCGATTGATGATCCGTACACTGTTCGAAAAGGCAATCCGGCATTAAAACCAGAATTCAGGAACAGTCTCTACATAGAACATTCCATACTATTCAGAGGTAATTATTTCTCATCCCGTTTGTTTTACAACAGACTTGCCGGAGTTATCAATAACCTGACATTCATCAACGACACCAATAGTTTTGAAAGCCAGATGCAAAACCTGGGAACGATACATCAATACGGCCTTCAGTTTTCAGGATCTTTAAAACTGGGGATTGCTACCTTCAACCCCTATCTGAGGTTATATGACATTTATACTGCAGGCAACAGCCTGGCCAGGCAGTACAGCATAGGAGACAGGCATAATCCGGTAATAGAATCCAGCATTTCTGCGGTTTTGTCTTTTAAATACGGCATGTCCCTGTCGCTGACATTCCAATATGCCAGCAAAAAAAACAATATTCAGGATAATTACTTTTGTGATGCATTGTATTTCCTGACTTTCGAAAAAACATTCAGGCAAAAAATTAAAGTAGGGCTAGTCAGTGGTATCCC
>JAUZOH010000433.1 GCA_030706565.1 Bacteroidota bacterium
GTCTTCCAAGGTAGGTAATTATGTATTGATGGCCAGGAAGGCAAATAATGGCGACTGGTATATGGGGGCTATGACGGACTGGTCGCCCAGAAAATTAACCGCCAATTTATCGTTCCTGGGCAAAGGTAAATTCAAAATGTACATCTGGCAGGATGGCATCAACGCTGATCGTAATGCCAAGGACTTTAAAACTGTTATAAAAGATGTAGATTCTTCCTCGGATATTGCCATCGATATGGCCAAAGGAGGCGGATGGGTTGCACGGATTGTAAAATCTGACCTTTAGTTAGATTGAAATTTGCGATCCAGGGATAGGGTAAGAATTAACCAATGATAAAATGATTTAAGACTATACCAGACAAAAGGGAAAAATTAAAATTTGGATGGAATGAAAGCTGCCATTTGACTTTAAAATTGAGTTTTTTTCTGTTATGTAGGATTAAAATTATAGTCCTGTTTTATTTTTGGTATTGATGATAGCAAAGCAAATAATATAAATAAAAATTATGATGGAAAAAGTATTTAATCTAAGCTTATTTATTTTAATACTTAACACATTTTTTATTTTAAATGTTCACGCTCAAAATTCATATAAAGTTGAAGATGTCGCCCCGGGAGTTAAAAAAATAACCCTAGGCGTACCTGATAAATATACTCCTTATAGTTTTTGTTCAGAAAAACCACTTGTAAAATCTTTGGAAAATCTTCCTAAAAGTGACATGCCCGCTTATCTGAACGATATAAAGCTGGAAATAACGGAGCGAGGCTGTGTGGTTGAAATTCCACTTACAACTACCGAACAATTATATGGCTTCGGATTACAGATGAATTCTTTTGACCAGAAAGGATTAAAACGCCGCCCGCTGGTTAACGACAATCCCCTCAATAATCTGGGTTATACACATGCTCCTGTACCGATGTATGTTTCAACCAATGGTTATGCTGTTTTGGTGAACACTTCGCGCTATACAACATTTTACTGTGGGACGCTTAATAAACTTAATGATGACGGAATCAGGCAAACTAAGACAAATAATAAAACAGCCCTGTCGACAACCGATTTATATACTGACAATTTACCGGCGACAAAATCTGTCGTGGTTGATGTTCCCCAGGCAAAGGGCATAGAAGTTTTTGTGTTTCTGGGACCCGACATGAAAAATGCCATTCAGCGGTATAATTTGTTTTCAGGCGGGGGCGCTTTACCTGCAATTTGGGGATTGGGCGTAAAATACAGGGTGAAGGCCGACTCAAAAGACAGCAATGTATATAATACTGCACGGTATTTTAGAGAAAATCATATCCCCTGCGATGTTTTTGGTTTAGAACCCCGGTGGCAGACTGCCGCTTATTCATGTTCGTACAAATGGAATAATTCAACCTTTCCCAAACCCCAGCAATTAATTGATAGCTTAAAAAGGCTAAACCTTAAATTAAATCTCTGGGAACATGCCTTTGTTCATCCATCGTCGCCAATTTATGAAAGTCTGAAAAATTACTCGGGCAGCTATAAGGTGTGGAATGGGTTGGTTCCTGATTTCGCCGGTCCTGAAGCCTGTAAAATTTTTGGCGGTTATCATGACAGCACATTCGTAAAACATGGCATAGCAGGTTTTAAACTTGACGAATGTGATAATTCAAATATCTCGGAAGGTGGGTCTGTATGGTCGTTTCCTGAGTTAAGCCAGTTCCCGTCGGGAATAGACGGGGAGCAAATGCATCAAAATTTTGGGTTATTGTATGCAAAGGTGATTTATAGCATTTATAAAAAAAATAACATCCGTACCTATCTTGATTACAGGTCATCGGGTGCTTTTGCCTCTTCCATGACGGCATCGCTTTATAGCGATACATACGACCATAAGGAGTACATCCGGATGATTTCCAATTCGGGTTTTAGCGGATTATTGTGGTCCCCTGAGCTGCGAGAGTCACATTCGGATATCGAATTAATGAGGCGGATACAAACGGCAGTGCTTTCCGCACAAACCCTGGTAAATAGCTGGTATTTGCAAAATCCGCCCTGGTTACAATACGATATTTCCAAAAACAACAGCAATATTTTCCTTCCCAATGCCAGGGAACTTGAGGCTCTTGTGCGCATACAATTTAATTTCCGGATGAGTCTTATCCCATATTTATATTCGGCATTTGCTGCCTATCATAATGCGGGAATTCCTCCTTTCAGGGCATTAGTGGTTGACTATCCTGACGATAAAAATGTGAAAGATATATTTGATGAGTACATGATTGGTGAGGGTATATTGGCAGCTCCATTAACAGGGGATTCGGATATCCGGCAGGTGTATTTCCCGCAAGGTAATTGGTATAATTATAACACTAATGAGAAATATGAAGGAGGGAAAACTTATTCAGTCCGGGTTAACCTGTCGCAAGAGCCTGTTTTTGTAAAAGAAGGCACAATACTTCCATTGGCCGAACCGGAAGAATATATTTCAGCAAATACAAATTTTTCAATAACCTGTAAAGTATATGGGAAAAAGCTTTCGCAAACAAGCCTTTTTGAAGATGATGGCGTTACCTATGGTTATGAGACCGGTCAGTACAATAATGTCGAATTAATCTGGAACGGGAACAAAGGTACCGTAAAAAGAATTGGCAACTTTGGCAGGAAAAGGTATAAAATTAAAAAATGGTTACTGATTGATTAAATTAATTTAATCCGAATCATTTTGAAATTACATAAAAGAAAGGTAATCGAAATTTAAAAATGTATAAGATTTCGATGAAATCGATCCGGCAGGAAATAAAAAATCCTCAAAGTCAGCACTTTGAGGATTTTTTAAGGAGTTTTATTCATGAATCATCAGGGGCTTAAAAAATTCCCCATTTTTGTTATTTCTGTAAATTCTTGATCCCCTTTATTTTTGTGGAGCTGGAGGGAGTCGAACCCTCGTCCAAACAACTAACCAGTAAGCTTTCTACATGCATAGCTTGCTATTGTTTTTCGTGTTTAGGCTGGTAGCAGGCAGCCTACCTAAAC
>JAUZOH010000434.1 GCA_030706565.1 Bacteroidota bacterium
GTTGGCATAGCTGGCTTTTTAATCAGGAATTGATACTTTTACCCCGTCAAATGAATGATTTAGATCTGAAGACATTATTAAAACTGAAATCTAAAAAAATTACAAAATGAGACTACGTTATCTTTTATGCTGTATTATTTTTTTAATCTTTTGTCACCTCTCTTCTTTCGGAAGGGAAAAAATTAAAATCGATTTCGACTGGAAATTTATGCTTGGGGATTATAAAGAAGCCATGAATCCCCAATATGACGATTCTAAATGGAATACGGTCAACCTGCCCCATGATGCGAGCATCTACGGAAATTTTGTAAAGGACAGCCTGGGAGGAACCCGTCAAAATGGTTTTCGTCCGCGCCATATAGGTTGGTACAGAAAACATCTCAATATAAAAGAGGGATTGGAAGGGAAAAGGATTTTCCTCGAATTTGAAGGTGTTTACCGCGCTTCAGATGTTTGGGTTAACGGCATTCATTGTGGTACCTTTTTAAATGGGTATCTTGATTTTCAATATGATATCACCTCCCTGGTGAAACCCGGGGAAAATATTATTGCTGTCCGATATGACAATACCTTTAAAGAAAGTTCCCGGTGGTATACCGGCGAAGGAATCACCAGGGATGTTTACCTCAACATTGTGGATAATCTCCATGTCGACCGCTATGGCACATATATTACAACGCCTAAAACCGGGAAGGATAAAGCGCAGGTAAAAGTAGAAACGAAGGTCATCAATCAATCTGCAGACTCCGTTCAATGCAGGCTGGTTACTAATATTCTTTCCCCCTCAGGCAATATTGTGGCTTCACGAACTTCCCTGATCCCTTTGGGGAAAAATGAAAAATTTGAGATTAATCAGGAATTTGAAATCAGAGATCCCCGGGTGTGGGACATTGACAATCCTCAACTTTATAAAGCAATATCCATTATTTATAATAAAGAACAATTGGTTGACACTTATGAAACCACATTTGGCATAAGGGAGGTTGATTTTAACCCGGAACAGGGATTTTTGCTGAACGGCAGGAAAGTTTTCCTGAAAGGAGTATGCCTTCACCACGATTTAGGCCCCTTAGGAGCAGCATCATTTGAAAGGGCCTGGGAAAAACGTCTGGATATATTAAAAAATAAATTAGGCTGCAATGCAATCCGATTGAGTCATAATCCCTATCCAAAATATGTTCTTGACTGGTGCGACAGAAACGGAATGCTTGTTTTTGATGAAGCTTATGACAAATGGAATGAGCAATATTACGGTCCTGGTGAAAAATTTGAAGATCATTGGAAGCAGGATGTAGAAACCTTTATAAAGAGAGACAGGAATCATCCTTCCGTTTTTGTCTGGAGTGTGGGAAATGAAGTGGTTCAGCAACAAAAGAAAGACAAGGATACTATAGAATCAGGCGTTTCACTTTTAAAGGAGATGCTTGCTTTTGTACATGAACTGGAACCAGCGAGAAAAGTGACCTGCGCGCTGTATCCGGCACGCTACAATGGGATAAAATACAATGATCCGAAATTCTACATCTCTTCGCCTCATCAAATGGCTTTCTACCCGGATGTAATGAGCGTCAACTACCAATCTTCCTTTTTTAAAAAGGACCATGAAAAATATCCGCAACTCATCTTTCTCTCAAGCGAACTGGCTACAGGTGAGGCAGGATACGACTATTTCAATTATGACCATTCCTATTCCTGCGGCCAGTTTTACTGGGGAGGAACAGAATATATAGGCGAATCTTTTGGTTGGCCTTCCAAAGGATGGATTAACGGCGCAATTGATCTATGTGACAATTTTAAACCTGTGGCCTACAGTATAGAAAGTTTTTACAGCGACCGTCCTATGGTTCAGATCGCAGTCCTTGACAAAAACAAATCGGAAAACAAATTGTGGAATGATGCAAAAATAAGCTGGAAGCCAATGTTTTTCCACTGGAACTGGCAAAAGGATGAAAAGCTGACCGTACAAACTTTTACTAACTGCGACAGCGTGCAATTGTATATTAACGGAAAATCTGCAGGGATCGAAAGTATCCTGAACAAAAAACTGCCTCAACTTTTCTGGAATGTGGCATTTGAAAAAGGAAAAATTGAAGCCCAGGGGATTAAAAATGGGAAAATCGTGGCAAAAAATGTTTTAACCACTGCCGGGGAAGCATATCGCATCATATTGGAAGCCGACAGGGATACCATCAAAGCAGACGGCCTGGATCTTTCTTATATAACCGTTAAAGTAGTTGATAAAAATGGAATTGTTGTCCCAACTGCATCAAATAAAATATTTTTTTCGGTCTCAGGAGAAGGGACAAATGCGGGAGTCGGAAACGGGAATATTATGAGTGATGAATTATGGCAGGCCAATTCCCGAAGTGCATTCAACGGAGAATGTCAATTGATCGTACGGTCAGCAGGAAATACTGGAAAGGTTGTGATAGCGGTCCACTCCAAAGGGCTGAAACCTGCCCATCTTATTTTGCACACCCTTTAAAAGGATACACACAGGGATATTCCCCATAAAGAAAAAATCAACGAAATGCCGGATTTTCTTTTCCGGTTTAGATACAAAAAAAGCACCCCAAAGGCGCTTTTTTTGTATCTGTACTAAAGATTAAATTGACAAAATGAAATTTAAATATTGAAGATCATATTTATTTTTCAAAACCACCATATTCTCAGGAATAACTGATTATTTTTCCCAGTTGTCTGTTCTAAAGGATGAAGCAGGTAACCCTTCTGTGTTATATAGATCGCCCACAATAAAATCCTTAAAGGCATACCTTACCGATACAGGGTCTTTTACCTCCTCAGAGGTCAATATCACAGAACTCCCTGAAATGGATGCTTTTGCAGGATAAAAAGTTTTGTCATTCCCTGCAACCTCAAAACAGGATAATTCCTTGCCGTAAGCAGTCAGTCCATTGGCAGCATGGTCGAATTCAATTTTAATCTTGCCTCCGGTAGTTGTCATCGACTTAAAGGTAGGGCCGGAATAACCAATTCCTTTA
>JAUZOH010000435.1 GCA_030706565.1 Bacteroidota bacterium
TAAAGGGAATTTATGGATCAGTACAATTAAGGGCATTGTTAAGTTTGATATTAGAAGAGAAAAATTTCAAAAGTTTTTATCCAATATAGATTTTAGCCAAAGCTGTTTTTTTAAGACAAATAACAGTGAGTTTATGTTTGGTGCTTCGGATGGTTTCGTGGTTTTTAATCCCAACGAAATTTCTACGAATCAACATTTTCCTGCTGTTACCATAACTGATTTTAGACTTTTTAATCGTAGTGTTGAAATAGGAGCTAAACTAAATGGACAGGTGGTTCTAAATCAATCTGTTAACTGTACAAAAGAGCTGACCTTAAATTACCGTAATAATGTTTTTACTATTGAATTTGCTGCATTAGATTTTTCAAATCCTGGCGAAAACGTTTTTGCATACAAGCTGGAAGGATTTGACAAAAACTGGATACCGACTGATGCGAAAAACCGCAATGCCTCCTATACGAACCTGAATGCGGGTGTCTATTATTTCAAGGTGAAGGCATCGAATAATTCAGGAATTTGGAATGATTCACCGGTGGTTCTTAAGATTCGAATTTTGCCTCCACCCTGGAAAACATGGTGGGCCATTTTAATTTATATTCTAATTTTTAACTGTTTGTTATTTGTTCTTTTTAGATATATAATGATTCAATCAAGGCAACGGCACCAGATTGAACTGGATAAGCTTGAAAAGGAGCAATTACAGAATATCAACCAGATAAAATTGCAGTTTTTTACAAATGTTTCCCATGAATTTCGTACTCCTTTGTCCTTGATTATTGGGCCGGTGGAGGATATCCTTAGTTTGCATGACGTCAATGAATCTATTAGATCTAAGGTTGAGATGATCCGGCATAATTGCAAAAAACTGTTTTACTTGATTGACGAACTGATGACTTTTCAAAAAATGGACCAGGGAAGGTTAGCGCTTAAGGCTTCTTATTTAGATATAGTTGGATTTCTGAAGGGTATTTATCAGAATTTTGATATCCTGGCTAGGAGGAATAATATCACGATGAGATTTGATACTAAATTGGATAACTTTAAAATTTGGTATAATCCAAATAACATCGAAAAAGTTATTAATAACCTGTTGTCCAATGCATTCAAATTTACACCATCAGGTGGAAAGATATCAATTGAGGTTTCCACTTACTGTTCCACTTCAGCCGTAGGTCAAACTCCTGATTTTATTTGTATTTCGGTAGTTGATAATGGCAAAGGCATTTCAAAGCAGGATATGGATCATATTTTTGAATGTTTTTATCAGGGAAATTCGAATGTAAAAGGGACTGGTGTGGGCCTTTCACTTACCAAAAGTCTTGTGGAACTCCATAAAGGATTTATCAGGGTCAGCAGTGATCCGCTGATAGAAACGCGTTTTAAGGTTTATCTGCCAATTGGTGATGGTCATCTTAGTCCTGAACAGAAAGTTTTGGATGAAAAAAATACTGGTTTTAAAATAGAAAACGATGCTTCAATACTGGTTGAAAGCAGTAATCAGAGGGATTTGTTGACAGAGAACCAGCCCTCGGATCAGAATTTTGATTATGATATTTTGGTCGTGGATGATAATCCAGAATTACTTGATTACCTGGAAATGATTTTTAAAGATAAATATAATGTTCACCGGGCAGTGAACGGTATTGAAGCTCTTGACATGATTCACAATGATGAACCTGATCTTGTAATCAGTGATGTGATGATGCCCAAAATGGACGGCATTGAGCTTTGCAAGAATATAAAAAATAATCTGACGAGCTGCCATATTCCGGTTATTTTGCTTACTGCCAAAACTGCAGTGGAGCATAGGATTGAAGGGATAGAAGTAGGTGCCGATGATTATATTTCTAAACCCTTTTATCCTGAATTTCTTAAGGTAAGGGTTGAAAAATTAATAGAATCACGTGAGAAATTAATAGAAAAATTCAGGTCCGACAATGTTTTAATTCCTAAAAAGGTAGCAAAAAATCCTCAGGATGAAATTTTTGTCCAGAAGATAATTGATATTGTAATGAAAAATATGAGCAACGAGGATTTTAGTGTGGAAGAACTGGGTATTAGTGTCGGAATGAGCCGGAGTAATCTTTTCCGGAAATTAAAGACTATTACCGGCCAGACCCCCATTGAATATATTTATTTTATCCGTCTAAAACATTCCATGGATCTTTTACTTGAAAGGAAATTAAACGTTTCTGAAATCGCTTACGAGGTGGGTTATAAAAATCCTTCATCCTTCAGCAAATCTTTTAGAAAGCAGTATGGCAAAGCACCTTCTGATTTTTTAAATGATATTTTGGGGAAAAACCAATAATAATCGTCTTGTTTTTAATCAATAGAATTGATTGTTATGGTTTTTTAAACTGTATCCGTTGAAAGTTCGATTTATTCACAGAAGTTCATGGCTACAACGCAGGAAAATCATGGATATCCTTGTGATTTTTTCCCTCATGCAACATCTTGAACTTTATTTGATACATCTCTAAATGTTGGTTGATATTATATATTTTAAATTTGGCTGTTATTTTATCATGTTTTAATATGGTTCGTTTCAAGAATTTATATGCTGTTTTATTGCTGACATGTTTATTCATGAGTAACGGCATGGCTCAAAAAAATAATTTTATTTCAGGCTATCACCGGACAGATAATGAATATCAGTTTATGACTACCCTGGTGTATAACGATGCTAATGAAAATTCAAATGTTGCCTGTGCTTATTTATGGATACCTCCCTCATGTAAAAAAGTAAGAGGTGTTTTAGTGATGAATCAGAATGTTTTGGAGCAATGGCTGGCAGAGCACGATTTAATAAGAGCTGCTTGTTCCAAATCCAATCTGGCTATTCTTTGGTGCTGTCCCGGTTTTTTTGTTGATAAAGGGAAGTCGACTTATGCCGAAAGGAACGTCCATAGTCTGCAACTTATACTTGAAGACTTGGCAAAAATTTCATGGTATGAAGAGTTAGCCCGTGTACCATGGCTGCCTGTCGGACATTCTATGA
>JAUZOH010000436.1 GCA_030706565.1 Bacteroidota bacterium
CCGTTTCTATGTTTTGCAATAATGATTTCGGCTAAGCCCTGCGTCGGGTTACCTTCTTCATCTTCGGTGATTCCGTATTTTTCAGGCCGGTGGATGAATAGCACCACGTCGGCATCCTGTTCGATAGCTCCGGATTCACGTAAGTCGGAAAGCATAGGCCGTTTGCTGGCGCCGGTACGGAGTTCCAGGGAACGGTTCAACTGAGACAGCGCTATAACTGGCACATTCAATTCTTTTGCTATTGCTTTAAGCGAACGTGAAATGGTACTGACTTCCTGTTCCCTGTTTCCTTTAGTTTCGGCCGGGCCAGACATCAACTGCAGATAATCGATGATGATGATGGAAATATCATGTTGTATTTTTAGCCGCCGACATTTGGCCCTAAGTTCGAATATGGAAATGGCCGGCGTATCATCAATAAAAATAGGTGCTTCAACCAGGCTTTTAATTTTGTGGTCAAGTTGTTGCCATTCGTAGCCTTCCAGATGTCCGTTCCGTATTTTTTCTGAGGGGAGTTCGGTTTCGCTTACAATTAAACGGTTTACCAGCTGAATGGCCGACATTTCAAGTGAAAACAGGGCAACTCCGCGTTTGTGTTCAACCGCCATATTTCTGGCCATGGACAGTACGAAAGCTGTTTTTCCCATGGATGGACGGGCAGCAACAATGACGAGGTCAGACTTTTGCCATCCAGAAGTGATGCGGTCGAGGGAGGTAAAACCTGAAGGTACGCCGCTAAGGCTATCTTCCCTTTTGCTGGCATCTTCTATCTGCTGAATGGCTTGTTTAATCAGAACATTGATAGGGGCTGTCTCTTTTTTGATATTCCCTTCGGCAATATTGAAAAGGGCTGTTTCTGAATAATCCAGTAAATCGTCCACATCCACCCCTTCATCAAAGGCTTTGGTTTGTATATCCGAAGAAACCCTGATCAGTTCGCGTTGAATATATTTTTGCGCTATGATTCGTGCATGGAATTCTATATTTGCTGCGGAAGCTACCCGGCCGGTCAGCATGCTAATATAGGCAGGGCCACCAACTTCATCCAACTGTTTGTTTTTACGCAATTCTTCCGTAACGGTGAGGATATCAATGGGTTTCTCCTGGGTTGAAAGGTCTACGATGGCTTTGAAGATTTTTTGATGGGCATCCTTATAAAAACTTTCAGGTTTAAGAATGTCTAAAACAGAGATGACCGCATCTTTTTCTATCATCATAGCACCCAGTACCGCTTCTTCAAGATCGAGGGCCTGGGGCGGAATTTTCCCATACTGAACATTTAATTGTTCTATCGCGTCGTTGGTGGATTTATTATTGTTTTTTCTTGGTGGCATGAATTATAAAATTGAAGGTCAAAGTTAAGGAAAGAAAATTCTTACTTGAGAAAAATAAGGGACCCATTTATCAACAAAATTTTCCTCCATTTATAAACAACTGTTCATGAATTTTTTAAAATCTTTTCTTTTGCCCTTGGTTTTAAACAAATATAAACTGAAAGAACAATATTAAAAAATATGTTTGTGTTTAATTAATAAAAAAATACAATTTGTTGGGGGAGAAAGGGAGTCCCGTCTGATCATGGTTTAGAAACCTTTTGGGAAAGAAGAACCGATTTTACTTGCGGTTCACATAAAAGGCAACCAGGAGAAGTTCATCCCGATTGCCTTAGGTACTTGATGATGTAGGGTATTTGAGTCTGAATAATTTTTTAATCTATTTATGAATTGAAATTATATATATTATCCAGGAACTTAAATAAATAATCTTTGTTTTGTCTGGTCAAAAATACATTTTGCATGATATTTTGAGCCGATTGCACATAGGGTTGTTCAACCAGTTCATCCTCGCAATGCCGGATGAGCTGCATAATGGAGGCATCTCTTTCTTCAATATGAAATTGAAGTCCAATGACTTTATTTTTATAACTAAAGGCCTGATTGTTGGTGATCGTGCTGGAAGCAAGTTTTTGAGCCTGTTCGGGGAGGGAAAATGTGTCGCCGTGCCAATGAAAGACGGTTAGTTTCGGGGGAAAATTATGGAACAGGCTGGTATTTAAAGCATCTTCGTTAAAATTGACGGGAAACCAGCCTATTTCCTTTTCTTTGTTTGGAAAAACCTTTCCCCCCAGGACATCAGCAATCATCTGGGCTCCCAGGCATATACCCAATACGGTTTTATCCGCCTCTATTGCTTTGAGAATAAATTCTTTTTCTTCCCTGATCCAGGGATAAATAGCCTCGTCCTTTATGCTCATAGGGCCTCCCAGTATAATTAACCAGTCAAATTCTCTGGTCGATGGCAATTTCCATTTTTTTTCATAAAATGAAGTACATGAAACCAAATGGCCCCGATCTTCTGCCCAAACTTCTATGTTGCCCAATCCTTCGAAAGGAACATGCTTTAGATAATGTATGCGCATCTTTTTTTAATTTAGGTTGACCTGTTGAAAGACTTACTTTCAATCCTTAGAAAATTTACATACAAATATAAATCTAATTTCTGATCAATAAAAATAAATACATTAAACTTTACAAAATAAAGGGGTAAAAATAAAAAATATGTAAATTAATTTGATCAATATCTGAAATGCTAGAATGTAATTCTATAAAATAGTATTTTTTAATAAAAAGTATTGATTAGGTTTTTTCGTTAACAAACAAAAATTATATGAAATATTGAAAATTTTGGGCAAAAGCCTCTTTGTTTTGTAAAAACAAGTATTTTTGGAACTTGTTTTTACAAGTTCCAGGTAACCAATAGTTTTTTGTAAAGCCGTTGGCGTTCACGATTTTGGTGAAGCCCTCCTGTTTCTAACTTAACTGACTGGCATGAAAATGTTTTCAAAAAAAATAAGGCTATTACTTCCAAGTTTTATTCTACTGTTTTATATTATCCTAACCTGCAATGAGTTATGCTTTGCGCAACCTGTCCAGCAAGGGAAAGGACATCCTTTTGTTTGTTCGGATTATACTCAGGGTAAAATTTTGGTTGTTTCAGCA
>JAUZOH010000437.1 GCA_030706565.1 Bacteroidota bacterium
ATATTACAGTACCTTTTACTCCGGGTCGCATGGATGCTTTACTGGAGCAGACCGATGTTGAATCGTTTAAAGTGTTGGAACCCGTGGCCGACGGTTTCCGTAATTATTTGAAAACGAAATATAAAGTATCTACCGAAGAATTGTTGATTGATAAAGCACAATTGCTGACTTTGACAGCCCCCGAAATGACCGTTCTAATCGGGGGGATGCGAGTTTTAAATACAAACTTCGACCATTCGAAATATGGAGTTTTTACCAATCGCCCTGAAGTTCTTACCAACGATTTTTTTGTAAACCTTCTTGACATGAGTACTGCATGGATGCCAGCCTCAGAGGACAAGGAAACTTTTAATGGACGAGACCGCAAAACAGGTGAAATTAAATGGACAGCAACCCGAGCTGACCTCATTTTTGGTTCAAATTCTGAGTTAAGGGCGCTTGCTGAGGTTTACGGAAGTTTCGATGCACAGGAAAAATTTGTAAAAGACTTTGTGGCAGCATGGAACAAAGTAATGAACCTTGACCGTTTTGATTTGAAATAATTTTATTTAATGGAAAATTGTATTCACAAAAAAGGATGAAGAAAAAAACTTCATCCTTTTTTGTGGAGAATACGAGAGTCGAACTCGTGACCTCTTGCATGCCATGCAAGCGCTCTAGCCAACTGAGCTAATTCCCCTTATGAATTTATCTCTTGAAATAATAATTTCTAATTCGGCTGCTAAATTAATATTTTTTTCTTTTCCGCAATTTACCAACTAAGAAATAATTCATTTTTTTTCTTTTTAGATTTTTCTCGATGTTATATAAGGTATAGACAATCAAGCTTTGTCATTCAATTGAAAATTTATATATCTTTGTGAACTTTTTTTAGGCGATATCAAATGAATTTCATGGGGAAATATAAAGAAATTAAAAAAAGGATATGGGATACCTGCGAGGCGCATTATATCGTTGCTGCGCGCATTGTTGCCCCTGTTTTGGTCTTTTTGTGGCATTCGTTTGTAATCCTTTTTTTGTTGATCACTTTCGTGATTATAACGGATCCTGAAAGTTTTCTGAGCTGGTTTGAACACAGGGGCAAAACTTCTTCAATTCCTATGGTCAACCTGACGAAAATTATTCCTATGGATGTACCTCCAGAGCCTAAAGCCATTCCGATGGAAAGGAAAGCCGGGAAGCCGGCTGTGCAAAATGCTCCGGGACAAAAGCAGCAAAATACTCCTCCTCCTTCACAAATATTGAAAATTGTTGCAGACAACCAGGTGAATAAAGAAATTGATTCCCTTTCAACCAAAATCGCGCAAAATAAATCAAAGGATACTATTTATGTTGCCGACGAAGGGATGGCCTCGGGTGAATCGGGTGAAAGTTTTTACGCTGTACCCGATCAGTTGCCTACTTTCAATGGAAAAGGCTGGCAGGCTTTCAGGGAATATATTTCCAAAAACCTGAAATATCCGGAATGGGCTGCAAACAAGGGAATAAAAGGAAACATCATGGTACAGTTTGTAATTAATAAAAATGGTTCTGTTGTTGATGTTACCTTGGTTAAAGGCGTAAATCCGGTGTTGGATAATGCCGTACTCAACGTGGTTAAAAATTCTCCGCGATGGACTCCGGGGAAAAAGAAATGGGGAAAACCTGTTCCGGTGCAATTGAGCTTACCTATTAATTTTGTCCTTTAAATCTTATTTAATTCCTGAATGAATAATAAAGTCCCAATTAGTTATGAAAAAGTACAGGAGTCTGCAGTACTAATTGGAGTTATCCTGCCTGCATTTCAGGAGGAAGAAGTAAAGGAGAACCTTGATGAACTTGCTTTTCTGGCCGATACTGCCGGTGCAATAGCAAAAAAAACTTTTATTCAGAAACTTTCAACCACCGAGCCCGATACCTTTATCGGTTCAGGGAAATTGGAACAGGTACGTCAATATATATCAGAAAATCAAATAGATCTGGCTATTTTTGATGATGAACTTTCGCCGGGCCAGCAAAGAAATATTGAAAAAGTACTGGATTGCAGGGTACTAGACCGTACCAGCCTGATCCTGGATATTTTTGCAAGCCGGGCCAAGACTTCTTATGCCAAAATTCAGGTAGAACTGGCCCAATATGAGTATATACTTCCCCGTTTAAAGCATTTGTGGACACACCTGGAACGGCAGAAGGGTGGAATCGGGTTAAGAGGCCCGGGTGAAA
This sequence comes from Bacteroidota bacterium, assembly GCA_030706565.1. Taxonomy (NCBI): domain Bacteria; kingdom Pseudomonadati; phylum Bacteroidota; species Bacteroidota bacterium. Next base: position 2,203 of record JAUZOH010000437.1, read on the forward strand.
AAGAACTGGAAACCGACCGGCGTATCATCCGGGATAAAATTTCCTTATTAAAGGAACAGCTTAAGAAAATTGACAAACAAATGGCCACGCAGCGGGGAAACCGGGGCAAGCTGGTCAGGGTTGCCCTTGTGGGCTATACGAATGTGGGCAAATCAACCATTATGAACCTGCTGAGCAAATCCGACTTGTTCGCCGAAAACAAGCTATTTGCTACCCTGGATACTACGGTCCGTAAAATGGTGATAGGCAATCTTCCTTTTTTGATCAGTGATACCGTCGGATTCATCCGTAAGCTGCCGACCATGTTGATCGAATCTTTTAAATCCACCCTGGATGAAGTGCGCGAAGCGGATATCCTGCTTCATGTGGTGGATATATCACATTCAAACTTTGAAGAGCAGATTCAGGTAGTAAACCAAACCCTGAAGGAATTAGGTGTGGCTGATAAACCCTGCTATTTGGTATTCAATAAAATTGATGCCTATTCCTTTATAAAAAAAGAGGAAGATGACCTTACTCCAAAAGTAAAGGAAAATATTACGCTTGAAGAGCTTAAGAATACCTGGATGGGGAAAACCAATAAAAACTGTATCTTCATTTCTGCCCGGGAAAAGCAAAATATAGAGGAACTTAAAAATATCCTTTATGATAGGGTAAAAGAAATTCATGCAAAAAGATACCCTTTTGACAACTTCCTTTACTAAATCTTAGTACTTATTTTAAAAATGAAGAAAACAGGGCTATCTTCATCAGCATCAAGTGTTGAAAATAGTCCTGTCCTGTTAGA
>JAUZOH010000438.1 GCA_030706565.1 Bacteroidota bacterium
TAACAGAATAATTATAGGTATTGTAAAAGCTGGACGTAAAATTCCTGAAATTTTTCATTAATCTGTTCCCTTACCTGGCGGTAAGTCTGCAGAATTTCTTTTTCGCTGCCTTTTTTAAGGGAAGGATCTTCGAACGGAAAATGTAGCCTGTTTTTTACTTTTCCGCTAAAAACCGGACAGGTTTCCCTGGCATGGTCACAAACCGTAATAACATAATCAAACGATTCATTAACAAACTCTTTTACATCTTTTGGTTTGTTGTTGCTGAGGTCAATCCCTGCTTCTTTCATTACTTTGATCGCATGGGAACTGACTTTCGGTGCAGGATTTGTGCCGGCAGAAAATACCTGAAGGATAGGATTATATGATTTCAGGAAGCCTTCAGCCATCTGGCTGCGGCTGGAATTTCCCGTACATAAAATTAGAATTTTCATTTCATGTTTTTAATTTGAACCAGGCTGAACAACAGCTAAAGCTTCTGTTTTTGATGTATCTGCATTGGAATGATGCGGCTGTTCTTCTTTTTTGCTTCTATTACATCCCGTTATGCTGATCAAAGCAATCACTGTTGCAATTAATAATTTTTTCATTTTATATATATTTTTTGTTGTGTGGACGGTATTTATGTTGGGCTTTGAAAGCCACTTATTGAACACTGTCATTCCTTATATTTTTAAAAATTCTCTAAAGTTATTTCTGTCAATACATGCCCATCATTTTTGTATGTTTCCATAAAGTTGTGAGGGAATCTTGTCTTTTAATTATTCCATTTAAATTTAAATCCTAAAATTTACCCATTATTTTCTTTTACAAAATCAATTTCCTGTTGCTGTTTTATTCTCCAAAAATACATTTTAGCAAATGTATTTTATATAAATTTTGCATTCTTCTTTCCGAAACCAAAAAATTCTCCCATAAAGCTCCTTTATCTACTCATAAATCCAATTGATTAAAATTGCCGATAATCATGTTTCGGATACCGTTGTCATAGAAGTATATTTTCCTATTCTGCTTTATTTCATTTCTTATGTTTTTACTAAACCTATTCAGTCTGAAAACAATATATCCCTTTTCAAGAATGTCGATATATTTTTGAATGGTAATTTTATTAATACCAACCAGTTGAGATAATTTATTGTAATTTACCTCACTCCCAATTTGCAAAGCCAATGCCTGCAATAGTTTTTCAAGAACTTCAGGTTTTCTGGTTTCTGAAAAAGTTAAAATATCACAATACAGGTAGCTATTTACAAGATTCTTTAATTCTACTTTGACAGATTTTTTAACTTGAATAATAGGCATCTGTATCTAATTCTACTTCTACATTTTTGAGCTCTTTTTTTAACCGAACAATCTCTTTCTGTTCTTTTGTCAGAATTTTGTTTTCATTGCCTGGAAAACTTGACTCTTTATGTCCTTCTTTTTCACACCGCCATCGAAATATTAGTTCTTTTCTTATCCCTAATTCTGAAGCCATATCAGCAATATTTTCCCTTTTATAACTGAGTTCAACAACTTTTTGTTTAAACTTTCGATCATATTTCCTTCTGCTTTTCATATTCCGTTAAGTTAATTTTTTTCTTAACTTATTGTCCAATTTTTTATAGCAGTTCCGGTTACAAGCTGCCTGCTCTTCCAGATTTCCCAATTAGTTCAAATTTGTTGTTTGATAGGAGTGTTAAGGGTTACCAATTTGGTTAAGATATACATTCTAAATGTCGTAATTCTGCAAAAATATGCCTGAAATGTTCAAAACCAAGATGGACAAATTCGCTAATTTTGTTACCTCTGAATTTGGCTTAACCGACTTGTTTTTTGGAGCTTAATTTCAATTAAACCTACATAAAATGAATATCAGGATAGTCTCCATTCTGTTTGTGTTTTTTGCAATTGCAGTTGTTTCCTCTTTTTTACAAAACAAGGAAATGAACGAAATGTGGGGCGATACAAAGATGTCGGTTGATGCTTTGAAGGCCGGGCGTGTAAAACTGTTTGATGAAGGGAACCTTAGCATGTTCATACATTAGGGATTGTTTTCACATTTGGGCGGCAAATGGCAGGGGAAAACCTATTATAGTATTGGAGAATGGATTATGAATTATGAATAAAAGCATGGCCTGCATTCCGGTTGCTGATTACAAGAAAATAGCCAGAGAATTTAATCCGGCAAAGTTTTATGCCAAAGCGATAGCTCAATTAGCTAAAGCTGCCGGTATGAAATACTTCATCATCACCAGCAAGCACCACGAAGGTTTTGCCATGTTTCATTCTAAAACCGATCTGTTCAATATTGTTGATGCTACATCCTTTGCACGTGATTCAATGAAAGAATTGTCGGTTGCCTGCCACGAACTGGGGCTTGGTTTTGGCTTTTACTATTCACGCAATCAGGACTGTACGGCCCACGGAGGATCGGGTGGACCTAAAGAAAATGCCGAAGTAACTCTCGCAAGTTTCGATTACTATTTTTATCGCAAATGCCTCCCCCAGGTGAAAGGAATTTGCAGCAATTATGGGCCGATTGATTTTGTGTGGTTCGATACTCCGGAAATATGAAAAAGGAGTTGGTTGTTGAACTGGCAAAAGTGGTTTGTGAATTACAGCCCAATGCTATACTTTGCAGCCGTACTGGTCACGAAATGGGCAACTATGTTATTAAAGGCGATATGGAAGTTCCTCCTGTAAACATTCCGGGGTTGTGGAAAACCTGCGATACCAAAAACGATTCGTGGTCGTACGCCTGGTACGACCACAATTTCAAGAACCCGAAGGAGATACTGAACCGTTTGATTTCAAAGGTGACACGTGGCGGAACTTACCTGTTTAATGTGGGTCCGAATAGTCAGGGACAGATTCCTGAAATTGAAGCGCAGTTTCTTCGCGATGCTGGAAAGTGGAATCAGAAATATCAGAAGGTGGTTTATGCCGCCAGAGCTTCTCTGTGGGAGCATACCATGCCTTGGGGCGATGTTATAA
>JAUZOH010000439.1 GCA_030706565.1 Bacteroidota bacterium
ATCCGCCCAGGCTTCCCTGATCAAGACTTAGGATATTATCAGCCGTAACGGTTCCCGTCAATCCATTGTCATCAATGATAAAATGCCGAACAGTTATAGAAGGCCTCACATTTGTTGATTTGTCGGCAAATAATTTTCCCAATTTTACTGAAGCTTCCCCGACATATATTCCCTTCCAGAGATTGGAGTTTACGGAAGAATAGGCAGATAAATAATTTGAAGGAAACTGAATACCGGAAGGATTGGAATAATCACTGCGATCAATCACCAGATCCTTACAGGTAAAAATCAAATCGGGTATGCCTTTGATTTTAAAGGGATCATCTAAACTGATTTTAAAAGCCAGGTCGTTCAGATCCTGAACTTCAGCTTCTACATAAGCACTGAGCTTTGCATTAGCTTTGTCGGTCCCGTCGGCATTGACAGGTATAAATATACCCGGAGAAAAATCTACATCAGCGCAAATTTTCAACCGTTCAAATCCGCTGCAGCCCCAATCCACAAATGAGCCCTTCAGCACATCCAGTGATACGCCTTTACAAATGGGCATTGAAGAAACATCATTCATCAAGGCCAGCCTGATTGTGCCTTGTAAGCCTCCTTTAAAAGAAAAAGGCACATTTGAAGCTGTAAAAGTATATTTTCTTTCCGGGTCCGCCGGATCATCTATTTGCAGAACGGCCGTAAAAACAGCACCTCCTGGCCTAATCGTTGCTTCCGTTATACAAAGGTTGAAAAGTTTTTTCCCTTTTATCCCCACCGGCAGGTTGAAAAAAGTCGAAGAATCGAGCTGATCCACCAGGCGGTTATTGTTTTCGATATATTTTATGACCTGACTTATCTTTGCTACAGCAGTGCTGTCATCAGAAGCAGCCAATGCATCAACTAAGGTTACGATAAAAAAAACAAGAAAAAGGATTAAAATATTCCTGTATTTTTTCATGATTTGAATTAATTATTCTATGAATCGGTCAATATTTCATGAAACTCAATTGACCGACAGCCATTGCATTAAAATTTCTCATTTTCAATCTCATATCCATAGATGGCGGTTTCCTTAATCCATTTTCTTGAAACCGAAAGAATTTCCTTTGAATTATTGGAAACCAGTTCACCGGATTTGTCCGTTTTTAAAGGAAACCGGACTATGACCGGGGCTATTTTTTCAATCACGCCGTAAGCGCAGATTATATCCGCATTACGATCAGGATTAGGTGAACTGCAATTTCTGTCGTCGCTTTCAATGATTCTAAAAAGATAGGCGAATATTGGCTTTTGCCTGGTATAGACCAGATCGGGAACAAGATCATAAACCGCATCGTCATTCAATGGCGCTGCCTCAGCTTTACGTAGGCAATACTGCACCATGTCCTGCTCGCCCATTCTGGCCATTGCCAGCCTCATAGCCCAGCGTTCGCGGTTTGTCGTACCCGACTTATCCTGTAATTTTTGCCTGAAAAAAACGTTCAGATCGGGAATATCCAGCCAGCCTCCGATTTTTACCAGCAATTCATAATGAGGCTGCGCCCCTTCCTGTATTTTTTGAGAAATATCATGTTTCATCCGAAGATCGAAATCTCTTCTAGTGTATTGCTTTAAAGCCTGAAGATTTGTATAAACAATGGCCCCGTCCTTATCATTCAGCCCTTTGATAAGCAGAATCAACGACTGTTTTTTTATTTTCGGGTCGCTGGTCATCCGCCCCAGATAGTCTGCCAAACGATATACGAGGGAACGCTTGTCAGTTGAATTGTCAGAAATTAACCCAGTTAACTTTTCAAGCACAGCCGCTTTATCCTCTTTGGCCAGACAGGATGCTGATTCCGACATATCATGATGAACAGTGTAGCGGCTAAAAAAATCTGATAACGCTTGGTCTGTCTGATCCTGAGCATATATTTCAGTTATACAAATAAAAAAACAGAATAATGTTAACTTAATTACCTTCATCGTTTGGTTTATTTTTTTGATGGTCATCCTTTTGTTTTTTGCCGGGTGTCCAGGTAAAACCCTTAAAATTGTAGCTATAAGTCAAATTGAATGTTACATCATTTGATTTCTGATTTAAACTGTTTCTTTTTCGTTCCGCCCAAACAAAAGTCAAATCGACACGATGGTTCTTAAAATTATAGCCCACCCCTGAGCGAAGAATGGCCACGGAAGACTGCAGCGCATTCCCAAGGCGATTCTGGTTATAAGACAATGCCAGGCTGGTACTCAGCTTTTTATCCAGAAACATTTTGCGGACAGCCACTGACGGACCGGCAGTAATTGTTTTTACAGAATCCGCCTTATTCAAATTATAGTTGAAATTCAAGGAAACATTTAAATCATGTTTCAACAAACTATGCGTATATCCCAACATCCCGTTATAAAACCGGTTATCCGACTGGTTGAGGTTATCGGATTGTTGCTGTGAGGCCAATTGCACGTTGGAAGAAAGGATAATGCTGCTTTTAACATTTTCGTTTCCGCGCGGATTAATACTGACCGAGAGGCCCATATTTTCCGATATCTGGGTAAAATCAAGGGTATCGGCATAAACGTATGGGGAAGTATTGTTTATCTCCTCAAATCCGCTGCGGACATGGGTATAATACCTGAAATTGCTGTAATTTATGTTAGCATTGACTTCTTTGACCGGAACAAAGCCCAGGTTTAGACTGCCTACCCACTGGTTATTTTTCTGGGCTTTATTGTGATCAAGGTCATCCTGCTGAAAACCCAGGCTGGAAGCAAAATTAAGTTTCTCCTCTATGATCTGGCCGGCATAATTAAAGGTATAGTTGACAAAATCATTAACCGTAGAATAGGCGCCCAAAGTGGTATAACCGGGATCAACCCTTTCATATCCGCATCCGAAGGAACCGATGGAAGAGGTATAGGCAAGAGATGCTTTCAGGGCATTATAGCGGCAGGTAGAGGCCCTGGAGGTAAAAAGTGGAAGCCAGTCGTACCTTGCAGAAGTTTCACTA
>JAUZOH010000440.1 GCA_030706565.1 Bacteroidota bacterium
AGTTTTACCCGGCTAAAGCAGTAATTAATGGGAATACTGTAATTGTTTCATCGGAAAAAGTTGAAACACCTTTGTATGCCAGGTATGCATGGAAAAATTTTATGCACCCGAATTTGTATAACCAACAAGGGCTGCCTGCAATTCCCTTTAAAACAGATAAGTAATTGTATATAATCCTTTGGAACAAAAATCAAAAATGAAAATTTTAAAATTTATTTTTTGTCTGCTTTGCTTTTCACTGGCTGTGTCATCGTTTTCGCAAAGCAACCATTCACCACAATCATCTTTTCCATTGATATTGGACATGGTGCACAACAATCCCGGTGAAGCACCGTGGAAAACCCAATTCAATGATCCTGAAGTCCTGAAGAAAATGGGATACAACGGCAAGGTATTTTCCCTGTTCGAATCGGCTCAGTTGGCCGTTAATTGGGATGAGGTAGATCCGGATATCCTTCCTAAAGGTTCTCCTGACCGTTTGTGGGTCGATGCCCTGGCTGTTCACATGGATAGTGTTTACACCAGTGCTAAAAAAGCCGGTTTAATGGTGTTTTGTCATAGTGATTTGTTGCTTTTCCCCAAGCGTTTGGTTCAGAAATATGGAATGGAACAAACCTTCGGCGATCCTAATGATCCAAAGACGCAAAAATATCTCCGTTTGCTTTTAGAACAGATGTTTAAAAGATTTCCTCAACTTGATGGTATTGTGGTACGTATTGGGGAAACCTATCTGCAGGATGCTCCCTATCATGTTGGAAAAATCAATGATAAAGGAAATCCTGACAAAACGATTATCCCTCTTTTGCAAATTCTGCGGGATGAGGTTTGCGTCAAGTTGAATAAAAAGTTGATTTTCAGGACCTGGCTTAGCTTTGATACGGATATTCAAAAGTACATGAAGGTAAATGATGCCATTGAGCCACATCCCAATCTGACTATTGCCGTCAAACACTGCGAAGGGGATTTCCAGCGGGGCAATCCTTTCAGCAAAGTTCTGGGGATAGGCAGGCACAAACAAATACTGGAAGTGCAATGTGCCAGGGAGTATGAAGGCAAGGGTGCTTATCCCAATTATATTGGCCATGGCGTGATTGATGGTTTCGAGGAGCATGCAGCACTTCGTAAAAATGGAAAGCCTGCCAGCCTCAATGATATCAGGGCGAAATCAAACCTGATGTCCGGCATGTGGACCTGGACGCGGGGTGGGGGCTGGGAAGGCCCGTATATTACCAACGAACTGTGGTGCGATCTGAATGCCTGGGTAATGGCACAGTGGGCCAATCATCCGGGTGAATCTGAAGCTTCGATTTTTCACCGTTATTCTACAGATGTCCTTCATTTAAAAGGGGCGGATGTGAAAAGGTTCAGAAAATTATGCTTGTTGTCGGCCGATGCGGTAATCCGTGGCAAGCGAAGTGTGAGCGAGGAAATCAGCCCGTGGTGGACCAGGGACCAGTATATTGGCTGGCCGGATTTACCAAAGGATCAAAAGGCTGTGGCCAATGTTCTGCACGAGAAAGATACCTCTGTGGTGATGTGGCAGGAAATAGTCAGCCTTGCAGAAAAGATCAGGTTTGCTGATAACCGGACAAAGAATTATGCGGTGGTCTCTTCAAAATATGGGCATTGTCTGTACAGTATCTATCGTTCACTCTTTTATCTTTCTGCCATAGAAAAAGGTACATATCCACGGACAGAGCTGGCCAAATGGATAAAATCCTACGACCTGGCCTGGAAAGATTACGAAAACCTGAAAAAGGACAATAAAGAATGTTCTACTCTTTATTTAAAAAATGAAGTCCGCCGGATGGGCAAAAAGTTTCCCTGTGCCGACAATAAGGTCAATGAACTGAGAAAAAGTTTATAAGACAGGCCAATCCTTTTACCCGGAAAGAAGGTGATTTTTCATGTGAAAACTCTCCAAAAGCTTGATAACTTTGGGAGAGTTTTGTTTTTATAAACAGATGGTAATGTACTGTTTATAACAGTTAATTTTATTTTAACTTCAAGAAATTTGTTAACCTACTTTTCCATATTCAATCATTAATTTTAATTGATGAAAAACTAATCAGAATGTTTGTTAAATAATTTGAATATAAAAATATTAATTACAATTTTAATCATATTAAAATCACAGACTATTTTTTAGGAATTTTCTTAAATAAGAAATAACTATAAATTAGGATAATGAGTGTAAGTGTAGAAAATCATTTGGCTTGTTAAATGAATTAAGATAAATTAGATTACACTCTAAGCTTTTAAAATATTTAAAAAAATAAGGAACGCACTTCTCGCCGAGTTGCCAAGATAAAAGAAAACAAAACCACTTCGAACCATCTTGAACTATTTGAACTTTGAACTCCTCAGACCCTTCGAACCATCTTTATTTTCCGTGCCTTAGTGGTTAGCATCTTTTTTGCGCCTCAGCGTGGAACGCATTTCTCGAAAAACTGCAAAGTTTAAAGACAAAAGTAACATGGTATATTCTTATTCGCTTTTCTTGTTAGAAAGTTGTTAAAAAATTTATTACTTCTTTGTGGAGGTTTTTCTTGTCGAAATATATCTTTACACTGCATTAGCAAAGGAAATGCCGAACAGTACTGCAAGAATCGTGCAGCGGTAAAGATCAGCATATTCCTGAAGGTAAGGGAATCTTTATCCCTTTGAGTGAAGGGAATATTCGTGAACCTTGGTTCGAATCAGACGGATATCAGGGATTAATTAATTTGAATCACACCCATTCTGAGAGGATGGTAGGGCCATAAAATGAAAGGTGGAGGCAGAAGTAAAAAATAATTCATTATACTCCTAACAGAAAAATTATTATTTATGCTAGTAAAAACAAGACTTTCCCGGCTGTTTATCTTATCGGCATCATTATTCTTATTGTTAATCGTAAAATCTGAAGCGCAGGTTAGTGACGAACTACAGGACGCGGAAAATCAGGTTCCGGTTGCTCAAACAGCTTATC
>JAUZOH010000441.1 GCA_030706565.1 Bacteroidota bacterium
AACATCTACATTTGAATTTATAATATTGCGTCGAACTTCTAATAATTTGGCGCAATGCATAATGCTTCGTATGTTTTCACCCAACTAGTTGAACATGATTGCCGGCTGAATAGAAGCACTTTCGAAGTACTCAGGGTGCTCAGCGCCTCTCTCTTGGACAAAACCCCAATTAGAGAACTCTTCGAAAGAGTCCCCATTTATGATACCGTAGTTTGTAATGAAAGTGAGGTTCAACTTAGTTTTAATTTTTAGTGGACACTAGTGATAGATAAGCACTAATTTCAGATTTACAGCAAAAAAATAAAATTATTTACGTCTTTTTGATACACTTTTTCGTCTTATCAACAAATGCTTTAAAACACAAAAATGGAAGTAGCTAACGGCCGTAGCAAATTAGTAGAACTCGAAAACATAATAACAGAATTTCAGGATCAACTATTCAGATTTGCATTTTTCAGGACTGGATCTTTTGCTGATTCGCAGGATATTGTTCAGGAAGTGTTTATAAAATTGTACCATGAGAATGGAAATTTACAAACGGTGAATAATATTAAAAACTATCTGTATAGGAGTATATCCAATGCATGTATAGATTTTAGCCGGAAAAGCAGAAAATTAAAATTTGAACCTATTGATAAGATTGTCTTGCCAATAAATATGCACGAAAATGAGGCTTCACATAATTTGATTCAAATCGAAGAATATAATCGGTTAAAAAAGCTTTTATCTGAGTTGCCCAACGAACAATCTGAAACAATACGCTTGAGGGTTTTTGACAACCTGAGTTTTGTAGAAATAGCAGAAATTCTTGAAGTTCCTGTTACAACAATTAAGTCGCGGTTTAAATATGGCATTGAAAAGCTAAAAAACAGATTCGCAACAGTAAAGGAGGTGAATTATGGATTGTAATGAATGTAAATTGGAAATAACTAATCTGTTCTATTCAGACATGGAAGAAACTGTCGTGGCTAATGTAATGGAACATATACAACAATGCATTGATTGTTCCATTGAATACCGCAGAACCCAAGAAGTCTTTACAATGCTAAAGCCCAAGTTCCAGCCTAATGCTCCATTGGCGTTGAAGCAAAACATTATTCATCAATTAAAAATGGAGGAGACAAAAATGGAAAAAGAAGTTTCAAAAATAAGAAAAATTAGTTCACGAACCAAGAAAATCCTGAGCATTGCAGCAGTATTGGCGGTAGTAATGATGATTATCCCTATCGTTGACAAAAACAACCTTTTTACTGACAGTACGGCTAAAGCAGCTGGTGTTTTTATCGAAAGCTCAATAAAAGCTACAAAGTTAATTAAGAGCATGGTAATTAAACTTAGGGTGCGCACGGTTGCCCATGATAACTTTGCTCTCGTGGGAACTGAATATGATATGGTTGAACATACGATTTGGGAGTCATTTGAAGAACCTGAAAAATGGCGTGTTGATAAGGGTGATAGGGTTGTAGTATTTGATGGCAAATTCCAGTATTTGTGGTTGCCACAATCAGACGAAGGTATTAAAGGTGGAAGAAACTCTAATTTTATAGAGTGGTTTAAAATACTTCTCGAACCTGAAAAAATACTTATGAAAGAACAAGATGCCACAAAAGTCAAAGGTTCAAAAATTACTATGAAGGAGAAAAATGACGAGTTACTTATGACCATTACTTCAAAAGCAAAGGGCAATTTTATTAACGACTATTGTAAAAATAAATCTATTGAGGAGTCGGACAACCGCCGTGAATATACATTTGATAGTAATACAAAGCTGTTAAAAGGTTTAAAAATATTCATTCTCGAAGGTAAAAAAGAAACGTTAATACTTGAAATAGAAAAAATCGACTATAACGTTCCAATAGATTCGTCACTTTTTACAATAAACTTACCTGCCGGGGTTGACTGGAAGGAACTTAATCAAAATTATAACAGCGAAACATTTAAAAACATCAGTAGCAAAAGGGTTGCAGAACTTTTCTTTGAAGGTTTAGCGAATAACGATTGGAAACTTGTAGAAGAGGCTTGCGATTTCTTTAAAAGCAATTCTGAAAAAATAAAAAAGATAAAGAAAGAATTTGGAGGACTGAAAGTAATTAGAATAGGAGAGCCGTTTAAATCTGGCTTATATCCAGGAGAATTTGTCCCTTATGAAATTAAATTTAAATCGGGGGAAATAAAGAAAATGAATCTTGCTGTCAGAAATGATAATCCGAATAAGGTATGGATTGTTGATGGCGGTTTTTAAGCTATCATCACTAGCGATAATCAGAAGCACATAGATAAGTTCTGTGTGCTTTTGCTTATTAACATTGGAAAACCCTGATTAACAAATAAAAAACAAAGCGCTATAATAAATAGGACTCTGAACGGCCTGCAAGACCCGACGATGAGTCTGTGTTGAACGACAATCGCCGGGCTATGGGCTAGGTACTTAATGAAGTTTATAGATATTTTTGAGAAGTATAGAAAGTATCGGGTACTTTTCCGAGCAGGCTGATTTAGTTCAATTGTAGCCCGCCGATAGACTAAAAGCCTATCGGAAAAGCTCTCACCCCATCCGCCAGCTGACAGATACGGGGCTCGTATACAGCGTTTTCCGTCAGCTGATGATGGGTCAACTTTAAGGTAATATTCGAGCAAAGATTTATAACCGCGTTTGCATAACCGTTCAAGGGTAATGGTCGTAATTAAAATAGGGCTTTGCGCTACAGCCCAGCCATCATATCACCTGCTTACATAAAGTTTATTGTATTTTTATTCATTTTCATGAGCTTACGTTAAGTTAACGCCAAGTTAAAAAAACAGAATATTGCACATTTGAGTATACATTTATCAAATTAATTGTTCATTCTTTTGTGCATTTGGTATATGAAAATTTTTAGAGCTTCGCTCAGAGGTGTAACCGATGTGAATTTCTTTTTGTTTAGACTAGCTAAAATTTATGCCTAAACA
>JAUZOH010000442.1 GCA_030706565.1 Bacteroidota bacterium
ACAGCCCTTATGATGGGAAGGTACATGATGGCTATATGTTCACCGATAATGGCTTTTGGGATACTTTTCGGGCAGTTCATCCTTTCTTTACGTTAATATGTCCTTCAATGACTGCAAAAATCATGCAGTCGCTTGTAGCTGCTTCGGAACAGAGCGGTTTTCTTCCTCAATGGGCAAGCCCCGGACACCGGGATTGCATGATCGGCAACAATGCCTGTGCCCTGATTGCTGATGCTTATGTGAAAGGAATCAGAAACTTCGACGTACAGAAAGCTCTGGCTGCAATGGTGAAAGATGCCGGTCAACAACATTCCCGCATGAGATCAGTGGGCAGGTTGGGCTGGAAGGAATATGATTCCCTGGGTTACGTCCCTTGTGACAAGTATAATGAAGCTACGGCAAGAACATTGGAATATGCATTTGATGATTTCTGCATTGCAGAAGTTGCTGAAGGCATCGGGAACAAAGACATTGCTGAAAAATTTTATAAAAAATCCTATAATTATAAAAACGTCTTTGACCCTGAAGTCGGTTGGATGAGGGGCCGAAATGCTGATGGTACCTGGCGTGCTAATTTTGATCCTTATGAATGGGGCGGTCCGTTTACAGAAGGGAATTCACTGCATTATACATGGTCTGTTTTCCATAATATTAATGATTTAATCGCGTTGATGGGAGGTAAGGATAAATTTATTCTTAAGCTGGATTCTATCTTCTCCATGCCTTTGCGTGTTAATACCGGTTCTTATCACGGGATGATTCATGAAATGACCGAAATGGTAAAGGGTAATATGGGCCAATATGCACATGGAAACCAGCCTATCCAACATATGATCTATTTATATGACCATGCGGGTGTTCCTTCAAAAGCTCAATACTGGACTCGTGAAGTGATGAACCGCTTATATCATCCCACGCCGCAGGGTTATTGCGGGGATGAAGATAACGGGCAAACTTCGGCCTGGTATGTGATGAGCGCCATGGGTTTTTACCCGGCTACTCCCGGCACAACTCAATATGCCATGGGAAGTCCGTTATTTAAAAAAATTACAATACACCTTGAAAACGGAAAAACCTTTATTATAGAGGCTCCCCAAAATAGTAATGCCAATGTTTACATAGGGAATGCCACGTATAACAATAAACCGTATACAAAATTATACATAGATTATTCTACTTTCATGGCAGGCGGCATATTGAAGTTGGATATGCAGGATAATCCGAAGGGTAAAAGGATAATACAGAAAGAGGACCTGCCTTTTTCCAAGGATAAATAATGAATTGCCGGGAAAATGAAATTTCCCGGCAGGATATAGTTGAAACAGGCAGTCAGCATGAAAGGAGATTCGGAATATTGTCCTTGTGGCTGCCTGTTTTTTTATGGATAGTTTAAAAGAGTTTTTTATAAGTCTGTATTTTGAGTCGTTATTCAATGATATGGAAAATTGATTTTTGATTGTTATAAATAGTTATATAATCCATCCCTGAGTTTTTTTGTCTATTTTTTCTACTTTCCCATCAGCTTACCTTTACATATATAATGATAATTTGCAATTAACTAAAACCATTATGAGACGGATTATAAATTATGTTGTTTTCTTTTCTATAGTGTTTTTGTCGTTTACAGGACACGAAAATGATATTTGGCTTGATCAGCTTAATATATCATTAATGAAAAGCGGATGGGGCTCTCCCCGAATCAATAAATCCATTACGGGAACTGCACTTTCAATAGCCGGGACCAGATTCGAACGGGGAGTGGGGACTCATGCACTTAGTACTTTTCTGATTAAGCTGGACGGGCATGCAAAATATTTTATTGCCAGGGTTGGTGTCGATGATGATGTGTGCGATAAGGCTTCTGTCATTTTTTACGTCCTGGGGGATAAGAAAATACTTTGGAAAAGCGAAGTGATGAAAAAGGGCGAAAAAGCCAGAGATATCAAAGTGAATTTATCGGGGATAAAGAAGCTCGGACTCTTGGTCACTGAAGCTGATGATGGAGGGAACTGTGATCATGCCGATTGGGCAAATGCTCATCTTATTTATTCGGGAGAGAAACCAGTAGCCATCAACAATGAGCCTGGAGCTGACAAAGGCGAAATTCTTACTCCTGCGGCTCCCCTCATGCCAAGAATTAATGGCCCGAAAATATACGGAGTACATCCGGGTTCTCCATTTTTATATCGCATTCCGGCAACTGGTGAAAGGCCCATGTCGTTTGATGCTGAAAATTTACCCGAAGGTTTAAAAATTAATCCATCTACCGGAATAATTAGCGGTCAAATCGGGAAAGCCGGATCTTATTCCATTGTTTTGATAGCTAAAAATGGTAAAGGGCAAGCACGTAAAGATTTTCTAATCAGGGTAGGAGAAACATTGGCCCTCACTCCTTCAATGGGATGGAATAGCTGGTATATCTACTATGGAAATGTAAGCGATTCGCTGATACGTTTGTCTGCTGATCAGCTGGTTAATTCGGGAATGGTGAATTATGGATATCAGTTTGTAAATGTAGATGATTGCTGGGCAGTAAAAGCAGATTCTAATGATCCGATAGTTGGCGGAATAACCCGGGATGAAACGGGTGGGATAAGAACAAATAAAAAATTTCCGGATATGCCGGCCATGACCGGTTATATTCATTCGAAAGGATTAAAGGCAGGAATTTATACATCACCTGGCCCGATGACCTGTGCCCATTATGAAGGCAGTTACAAACATGAAAGGCAGGATGCAGAGACTTTTGCCGATTGGGGTTTTGATTTTCTTAAATATGACTGGTGCACTTATGGAAGGGTCGAACCTTCCAAAACTGTTGAGGATATGCAGGCTCCTTATAAATTGATGTGGAACGAAGTGCGTAAATTAAAACGGGATGTGGTCTTTAATCTTTGTCAATATGGTATGGGGCAGGTCTGGAAATGGGGAGGAGAAGTAGGA
>JAUZOH010000443.1 GCA_030706565.1 Bacteroidota bacterium
GACTGTTGAATTGCCATTCAATCAAGATGTGATGAGCTATGATGACAACAGGAATGACGGGCGTTTATCAGGTGGGGCAAGCTTACCGGCAGAGTTGATTCCTGAAGAAATTGTCAGTGAATCGGTTCATTTTAAGATGGGAAACAAGGAAGATGGAGAGAACAATGCAGTAAGTTGCAAAGGGCAGAAAATAGACCTTCCGGCAGGAGATTATAATAAACTGTATATTCTTGCTTCTGCAGAAGGAAGAGCCATTGGTGATTTCCTGATTGATGGTCAAAGTTTCCCTCTGAAAATTCAAAACTGGAGAGGTTATACCGGACAGTTTTATAACCGCAGGTTTGCCCAGGATGGAGTGACAGTAACCCGTATTGATACTCCGTTCTTGAGAGAGGATAATATAGCCTGGTATGCATCTCATTACCATGCAGCTTATCCTTCAAAGAATGAGACTTATCAGTATAGTTATATTTTCAAATATGGAATTAACCTGCCTCAGGGTGCTAAAACCATTACGCTTCCCGACAATGGCAGAATAAAAGTATTTGCAATTACCCTGGTGAAAGCTAAGGGAGACGACATTAAGGTATTACAGCCATTATATGATGATTTGAATAATTGTAAACCTGTTGCTTTAAGAAACAATTAGAAAGTAGTAATTAATTTTTTTGGGCTCAGAAAAGACAGATTCTAAATCTGCCTTTTCTGAGCCTTTCTCTATAATATTGTTTAATTTAGATTAATATTGCTAAAAAGATATGTATAATTGATTTTACCTAATAATATTGTAAATAAAGTATCCTGAAATAAGTCAAAAAATAACATTGATGTTATGAAAAATAGTCACTTAATTGCCAAAAGTCATGAATTCTAAATTATATCTTATTCCCTTGATTTTGTTGATCTTCCCTTTATTCAAAGTAAAAGGGCAATTTATAACACCAGCTCATCAAAAGGAAAAAACTTGTTTCCAGATCTCTGCCCCCTGGCGTGCTGAATACGACGTACGTTCGGATATTTCCATTGTGTATGGCATGGATGATACTTTTGAGAAACGTGTAGAATCCTGGAGAAACCATGGTTATGGTATTCAATTTATGACCGGCATAGCCTGGGGAAATTATCAGGATTATTTTCAAGGGAAATTTGATGGGAAGACACATTCCGATGAGGGCCAGGTTCAGCGCAATGGGGAAACAATAGGTCATGGAAAGGATATCCCTTATGTGGTTCCTTCTTCATCCTACATTTCTTATATTAAAACGTTGATAAAGAAAGCAATAGATGCAGGAGTAACGGCAATTTATCTGGAGGAACCGGAATTCTGGGCCAGAGCTGGTTACAGTGAATCCTTTAAAAAAGAATGGCAGAAATATTATGGTTTCCCATGGATGGCTCAGCATGAATCACCTGAAGCAACTTATTTATCTTCCAAGTTAAAGTACCATTTGTATTTCAACGCATTGAAAGAAGTATTTCAATATGTTAAGGAGTATAGCCAAAGCAAAGGTACAAGAGTTCAATGTTTTGTCCCTACCCATTCCTTACTTAACTATTCTTCCTGGCAGATTGTCAGTCCTGAAGCAAGCCTTGCTGCACTTCCGGGCATGGATGGCTATATCGCACAAATCTGGACAGGCACATCGAGGGAACCCGTTTACTTCAACGGGATAAAAAAAGAAAGGGTATTTGAAAATGCTTTTCTGGAGTATGGATCTATGGTTTCAATGACTGCCCCAACAAACCGCAAAATATTTTTCCTTACTGATCCTATTGAAGATGCACGCCGCACCTGGGATGATTACAAAAAAAACTATCAGGCTACTTTCACAGCCCAACTGATGTATCCCATGGTTGCCGATTATGAAGTAATGCCCTGGCCCAGCCGGATTTATCTTGGAAAATTTAAAGTGGAGAAAAGCGATACCCTGCAACCTATTCCCCGTGAATATGCTACTCAGATGCAGGTGATGGTAAATTCTTTAAATGATATGCCTGTTTCGGATAATCGCGTGAGCGGTTCAAAAGGTATTGGTGTTTTGTTGGCTAACTCTATGATGTTTCAACGTTTTCCCACCCATAAGAATTATGATGATCCTCAGTTATCAAACTTTTATGGAATGGTTTTACCCTTGTTAAAAAGAGGTATCCCGGTTGAAACAGTTCATATTGAGAATATTGGACTGCCGGCTACTTTAAAAAATATCAGGGTATTGGTCATGAGTTATGCAAATATGAAACCACTGTCTCCTGATTATCATAAATTTATTGCCGGATGGGTCAAAAAAGGAGGAATTTTGATTTATGTTGGACGGGATAATGATCCTTTTCAGGAAGTAAGGGAATGGTGGAACAGTAATGGAAATACATATAAAGCACCCGCTGATCACTTATTCAGCCTGATGAAAATGAAACCTGCTGCTACTGAAGGAAATTATAGTTTTGGGAAAGGAAAAGTAATTATTGTTAGAAAAGACCCTAAGGAATTAGTATTAAAAACAGACCAGGATGAATTTTTCATTACATTGGTGAAAAAAGCTTTCGAGCAAAGTAAGGGGGGAGAAAAACTTGAATTTAAAAACTATTTTTCATTGCAGCGTGGACCTTATGATATTGTTTCTGTAATGGATGAAAACAAAGATACAGTGCCCTTGCACGTTCAAGGCCCGGTTATCGATTTGTTTGATCCTCATTTACCTGTTTTGCATGAAAAAATTGTGTATCCGGGACAACAGGCTTTCCTTTATAATTTAAACAGAACCGGAGATAAAAATCAACCTAAGGTACTCTGCGCTGCTTCCAGGGTATACAATGAAATTAATGAAGGTAAAACTTATTCGTTTATAACAAAAAGTCCATCAGGCACTCAAGACGTAATGCGCATTTTATTACCTGCAAAGCCAATTGAAACGATTCTTACAGATAGCAAAGGC
>JAUZOH010000444.1 GCA_030706565.1 Bacteroidota bacterium
AGAACCATAAACTGGCTGAAAAGTCAATAAAAATCACACCCTGAAATTAAGGTGAGTTTTTGTCCACTTATATGAAATAAATTGTATTTTGTTATGATCAAATCTGTTGTAAGGACAAAACATACCTCATTTATAACAGGTTGTTCCCGTTAATCAATTATTTCAGAGTTGTATAAATAAAAAAAACAGGAGGATACTCCTGTTTTTTTTATTTAATCACTTTGTCCGTTAATTATTTTTTTTGCCATATCCAGAATTGTTGTATCGTCCAGTGATACTACTCCGCCACTTGGTCCCTGTTCTACGTGAATTCCGATACTTTCTCCGGATTTATAGTGCGATCCTCCGAAATAATTTCTAACTGTTTCTTCATTCATATTAAGCCTATCAGCGATAAGTTTCATACTGCCGTGAGGCAGTTTGTCTTTAATTTCCCTGAGTTCATTAAATGTGATGGTCATGTCTTTAATATTTTGGGGGTTAATACTTTATTTTCTTAAGAGGAAAGTAATATTTAATTAAAGAACGTTTAAAATTAAAAATTTTTTAATACAAACAAAAATATTTACCTTATTTATTTGGTGATTTAAATCAATTATAATCAGCTTAAAATTAGAAGTTTAATTTGAAGCGAAGAAAGGCTAAATTGAAATTTGCCCTTTTATGTTCCATCAGTTCTCCGCTGAACCTTTGTACATAGAGGGAGCAGTCAAAATTATCAGATAATGAGTAACTTACGGACGGGCCGGCAAAATATCCTTTGACTTCAGGGAAATACATCAGGGCAAGGGTGGTATTAAGCAAGGGAGAGATTGCATAAGAGGCCTGAGCAAATGCGTTATAGTGTGTAAACGATAAGTTTTTTACGGTCAGCGGAGCCAGATAAAATTCCTCGAAATTTTTGATGTCTTGCTTTTTAACGCTGGAATACAGAACTTCTCCCTGTACACTTAATTTATCATTGAAGGAATGTGTGGTTGCCAACGATGCCATAAATAGTCCGGTTGTATCCCGAAAATGTTTTTTGGGATGGAAATAACTTAATTCTCCGCTGACTGTCCAGCCTTTTATGGCTCCGCTCCAGCCGGCACCTGCCAGGTAATCGGTACTGTTCAGCAATCCTCCTAAAAACTGGAAATCATATTGGAACCGGTTAAATCTGTATAATCCTGCAGCCGTTATTTTTTTCTCCCGGTTTATTTTGATGGCTGCCTCTGCCGAAGATGTTTCATTTGGATAATATTGCACCCGCAGGGCGTCACTACCGGGTTTTTCAACATAATCAAAATCAAAAAAAGAATAGGCATTAAAAACGTCGTTGGGGTTCCAGACAAAGGTCTGGCTCCAGTTGATGCGTTGCCGTCCGGCAGTGATATTAAATTTCCCCTTTTCGTAGGCCACCCATGCCCGGTCGACAAAGGTATTGAGCAGAAATGATTTCCCTGAAAAAATATCCAGGCTTAAGTTCATCCAGCCCTGATCCTTCACTGAATAATAATTTTCACCGGTATTCATTTCGTGGTTATATGAAAAACGGTTTCTGAGTTCTACGGCAGTGGTGATGCTTGAGGTGGGGATCCACTTAAAATTAAGCCGGTTATGGATCAGGTTGCTTACGTCCCAATTATTCCGGATACTGTCGAACATAACCGACTGCATGGAAGAAATATAGCCGTTCAGGGTAAGCTTTCTGGGGGGTATTTCTTCCTGGGCTTTGGCTTGCAGGGTAAAAATCAGGAAGACAATTGGGAATATTATTTTGGCTGACTTAGGCATATATTGATTAATGGGGTTCATGGGGATTGCGAAGTTCATCATTGGCGATTGTCCCGTCAACCAGGGTAATGATCCTGCGGGCTTTTTTCACTACCCGGGCATCATGGGTAGAGAAAATGAAGGTCATATTTTCCTCATGGTTAAGTTTTTCCATGATATCAAGAAGCATTTCAGCACTTTTGGAATCTAGGTTGGCCGTAGGCTCATCGGCCAGTATGTATTTGGGTTTTGTGGCCAGTGCCCTGGCTACGGCTACTCTTTGTTGCTGTCCTCCGGATAGTTTTGCAGGCCGGCTGTTTATTCTGTCCAATAATCCGACTGATTTGAGCAGCTCCAGGGAACGTTGCTGCCTTTCTTTTTTAGGCTTTTTTTGCAACTGCATGATAAATTCAACATTCTCCCTGGCCGTCAGTACCGGAATAAGGTTGTATGCCTGAAAAACGAAGCCAATATTTCTCAGCCGGAAATCTATCAACTTCGATTCGTTGAGTTTCAAGATATCTGTCCCGCCAATGGTGATGTCCCCTTCGGTGGGTTTGTCGAGCCCGCCCATCATATTCAAAAGGGTAGTCTTTCCTGATCCCGATGGCCCTACAATGCAGGTGAATTCACCCTGTTCGAAAGTCAGGCTGATGTCATCAATGGCTTTTACTTCGACTTCAGTTTCTTTATAGATTTTAGTCAGATGGGTTATCTCAATTATTTTCATGGCTCTTCTACAATTTGATTAATAACTTATATGGTCCTGATAGCCTCGGCAGGATTGAGTTTTAAGGCTTTCCGTGCGGGGTAAATCGAAGCGATTATACCAATTGCGATCACCAGGACGGCCAGCTCGAAATAGAAACTCCAATCCAGTGAAGGATAAATAACCGCACTGTACCCGACTGCTTCAAATCCCTGGATAAAGGCTGAAAGGTCAAGGCCGGTCTTGCCAAACAAACTGACAGCCGATTTTCCCATGATTATTCCCAATATTCCGCCGGTAAGTGAAAGGAATACCGTTTCAATCATAATCATGTAAAATATCCTGATTTTATTCATGCCAATAGACATGAGCATGCCCAATTCCCTGATTCTTTCAAGTACCACCATCAGCATGGTGTTGATGATGCCAAAACACATAGCCAGTAATAAAATCAGCATGATGAC
>JAUZOH010000445.1 GCA_030706565.1 Bacteroidota bacterium
AACTGGCCTGATTGAAATTAAAGCCATGCCTGAAAAATTCCAGAACAAATTTCGGATATCGCTGTTGCGGTTGCAAAATTGGGATAATGGATCAAATGGCCTGTATTTTGTAACCATTTGCACAGATAAAAGGGAATGTTATTTGGGGAAAATTACGTCCCCCATCATTCCGACCAAACGAACCAACCGCTTCGCAAAAATGGAAACCGGAAACATTGGGCGTAATTATAAATCAATATAAACGGATATGCACCATACAGGCCCGTAAAATCCATGCTGATTTTGCCTGACAATCCCTTTTTTATGATCATATTATCCGAAACGACAAATCGTTTCAAAGGATTTCGAATTATATAAAAGACAATCCGTTAAAATGGAGGAATGATAATTTTTTAAAACCGTAGAGACGGCCAAACCCATTGTAGATTCGGCCAATTTGGCCTTATCTACAATGGATTAATCCTATTGGAATGCAGCCTGATGCCGATAATCAGGATGTCGTCCACCTGTTCTAAATTCCCTTTCCATTCATTGATGCTTTTTTCCAGGATTTTCAGCTGGGTTTCAACCGGCATGGAATGAATGGTCAGCAGCAGGTGGCGGAAACGGCGGTACTTGAATTTTTTCCCTTCCAGGCCGCCAAACTGGTCGGCATAGCCATCCGAAAATATATAAAGCATATCATTATCGAGGATATCGATTTTATGGGTTTCGAAATGCGGTTCCTGATCAATGATATTTAATCCGATGGGAAACCTGTTCCCTTTGATTTCAATAATTTTCTCATCTCGGATGATGTAAAGAGGATTGTAAGCCCCGGCAAACTCAAGACAATGATTGGCATTGTCGATGGTACAGAAAGCAATGTCCATGCCATCGCGCAAAACAATATTGTCCATGTCCTTGAATATTTGTTCAAAATCCTTATTCAGGTTATTCAAAATGTGGGCAGGCTCTTCCACCCCTTCGTTGTTGGTGATTTTACGAAAAAGTTCCAGGCCGATCAGCGACATGAATGCCCCGGGCACGCCATGGCCGGTGCAATCGACGGCTGCAACAAAAATTTTATCGTGATGCTGGTTTATCCAGTAAAAATCGCCGCTGACAATATCTTTGGGAATATGCAGTACAAAGGAATCGGGCAGCATTCTCTTAAATATTTTTTCAGAAGGCATAATGGCTTCCTGTATCCTTTTGGCGTAAATGATGCTGTCGGTTATGCTTTTATTCTTTTGGGCCAGTTCTTCTTTTTGCCGTTCAATTTGTGCAGATATCTGTTCCTTTTCTTTTAGTTCTTTATTCGATTTGATTAAACCGCTTATTTTAAAATAAAAATATACATAAAGCAGCAGCAGAACCAGAACTATGCAGACAACATAAAGTCCTTCTTTTTCCCAGGAATGCGAAAAGAAAGGAACTTTTTGCTGGACAACCCCTTGCAGGATGGCCAAAGTCAATATGTTGGCATAAATCAGCATGATTATTACCCTGTTGAAGTACTTTATTAAACTTTATGATATTTACTGAGAGCCTGGCTGATCTTATTCATTTACAACAGCTCCTTCATTGATCTTTAAAATTTTATATTTTGATGAAGGAGAAGCAATGAATTCTCCCAGGCCCAGGTTTTCCCATTTTTCGTCAACTTTTTTAATAGTGGCATCGTTTGAGACGGTAATATTGGGCCATTGCCGCTTAAACTGATCAAATTTGCCGGTCTTACGGGTGGCATCGACAACCAGATGTTGTGTCCCGTCCGTTTCCAGCACGCTGCAATCCCTTTCCGGGTCAATATTGCTCAGGCAAAGCCACATACTTGAAAAAATATCGTTTGTGTCGACCATATAATCAAATAAAATCAGGCAGCGGATTTTTCCCATTTCAGGTAATTTGAGCAACGACTCAGCTGCAGATTTTACCGCATCAATCTTATTTTTTCTGACTGCCGCGAGAATAACCGGTATATTTTCCTCCAGCAATTTAGAATTTATTTTCTCAATATCAGGAAAATTTTTCAAAATAGCAGGGATATCTATAACTATTTCATTATCTGTAGTTTTATTCTCCTGTGATTTTCTTTCGGGTTGGGAAGTGGCATCGATACACATTTTGCTTCCCAGGGCAAATTCCCTGGCTGTATGGTCCAATACATCCAGGGGGCCGGAACTGAAGTAGACATCTGATTTAAAATTCACCCTTTGGCAGATTAATTGGGCGATATGGCGATAATCTTCCACTTCAGTTTCTTCGTCAACCACAACCAGTATTTTGTTCAGCATCATCTGTCCCGCGCCCCATAGGGCATTCATCACTTTGGCCACTTGTCCGGGATAGGATTTTTTAACCTTGACTATGGTCAGGTTGTGCGCCACACCTGCTGTAGGGCAATGCAGATTCAGAATCTCCGGGATGAGGAACATTTTGATGGGATTGAAAAATATTTTTTCCGTAGCCCGGGCAATCCATGCGTCTTCCTGCGGCGGTATCCCGACCAGCGTGGCGGGGAAAACGGCATCCCTGCGATGGGTGATGCAGGTTACATGAAATTTAGGGTACCAGTCGGCCAGGGAATAAAACCCGGTATGGTCACCAAACGGGCCTTCCCAGATCAGTTCTTCTTCAGGATCTACATATCCTTCAATGATGATATCCGCTTCTTCGGGTACTTCTATATTTTGGGTAATACATTTGACCAGTTTGACTTTTTTCTTGCGCAGGAAACCTGCCAGCAGGAATTCGTCCATATTGTCGGGCATGGGGGCGGTAGCGCAGTAGGTGAGGACAGGATCGCCGCCCAGGGCCACTGCAACGGGCATCTTCTTTCCCAGCTTTTTGTACTGGGCATAATGGCGTGCGCCTGTTTTATGAAGGTGCCAGTGCATGCCGGTCAGGGCTTTATCAAAAACCTGCATCCTGTACATGCC
>JAUZOH010000446.1 GCA_030706565.1 Bacteroidota bacterium
GGAAATGAATACTGTTGAATTTCAAAAAGAAATAAAGAACTGGGAATGGAACTGGGTAAACAGTCAAAAAGATTATCCTGTAAAACCATCCGGCGATTGCATAAAAACGGTGCAAGCATTATATAAAAAATACAGGAAAATTGTATAGTTCTTTTAAAAGTAATCTATACGGAATAGAATTTTAACTCAAAATCATGTTTAGAATCCTGAAAGGGATAAGGTATTTTTTCTTCTTCTGCAAAATGAAGATTGAAAGGAAGAATCTGTAAAAAATTTAAATTAAAAACTTAATTAATGAGTAAAAAAATATTTATTCTTTTTCTGATCGCCTGTATTCCCTTTTCAGGATTTACTCAGCAAAGTCCGGTAGATTTGGTTTATCCCTATTTGGATTCGGCTCATTCACGCTGGTTTTTCTTTTCATCTGCCTGCCAACCCTTTGGAATGGTAAGTCTGTTCCCTGACAACAATTTAAGCGAGGATTGGAACAGTGGCTACCGTTATGCCACAGATACCATAAAGGATTTCAGTCATATCCATGAGTGGCAGTTATCGGGTGTTGCCGTGATGCCGGTGAGTTTTTCCAAATCTGATGTACCTTACTTACTAAAAGATTATTCTTCAAGTTTTTTGCATAAAGAAGAAATCGTCATGCCGGGTTATCATTCAGTTATTCTTAGCCGTTACAAAATAAAAGCTGAACTTACAGCAACCAACAGGGTTGGGGTACATCGTTATACTTTTCCGGCTGGCAAAAATGCAGGGATAGTCTTTCAATTAGGCGGCCACCTGGGTCCGTCCGAAATTCCCCATGCAGAATTCAGGCAAACAGGCAGGTACGAAATACGGGGATATATGGTTAACGCACCAACCATTCGCCGGCCTAAAAATGCCACTGTATATTTCAGTGCTGTGTTCAATTGTCCCATTAAAACCACTTATTTATCCGGGGAGGGAAAAATTACAACTGGCTTAAAACAATGGGGTGGGAAGAATGGTAAGCTTCTGGTTGAACTTGATAACAAAAATCATAAACCTGTATTAATGAAAGTAGGCTTGTCATTCACCAGCGAAGAAGAAGCGGCTTTAAACCTGAAGGCTGAAATGCCAGATTGGAATTTCGAGAAAGTAAAATCTGCAGCCATTGAAAAATGGAACAATATGCTGGGCCGGATTCAGATTGAAGGAGGTACTTTAGAACAGCAACGGCGGTTTTATACCGACCTCTGGCATGCTATTATGGGACGCCGCATCATCAGCGACTATGACGGAAAATATTGCGATTGCACCGGAACAAAAAATGTTATCCGCCAGCTTCCCCTTGACAAAAAAGGCAAACCAAAATTTAACATGTACAATTCAGATGCTTTCTGGGGCGCACAATGGACATTAAACACCCTGTGGCAACTGGTTTATCCTGAAATCGCCGAAGAATTCTGCAACTCATTCATCGAATATTACAAAAACGGAGGGATAATCCCCAGAGGCCCTTCAGGCGGAAACTATACCTATGTGATGACAGGCGCTTCCTCAACTCCTTTTTTTGTCGGTGCCTGGCAAAAAGGCATCCGTGGCTTTGACATCAACCTGGCTTATGAAGGCCTTAGAAAAAACCATCTTCCCGGAGGGTTAATGAGCAAGGTGGGATATGAGCACAAGACCTCAAAAGGAGGAGGAGTTGAATTTTATATAAAAAATGGATACGTTCCTTATCCTCTGTCCGACACTACCTATGGAATGCATCAGGACGGCGCTACCATAACTCTTGAAAATGCTTATCAGGACTGGTGCCTGGCACAATTGGCAAAGTCCTTGAATAAGGATTCAGATTATAACTATTTCATGAAACGGTCGGAAAATTTCAAAAATATTTACAATACTTCTTTAAGGTTTATGGTTCCAAAGGATAAAAACGGCAATTGGTTTTTGCCTTTTGATCCATTAGTGCCCAATAAAGGGTTTGAGGAAGCCAACAGCGCGCAATATACCTGGTTTGTACCCCATAATTTACCGGCTTTATTTTCATTAATGGGCGGAAATGATTCGGCCATTAACCGCCTAAACCACCAGTTTGAATTGACCCGGCCTTACCGCTTCTGCAATGAGCACCCGGAGAACCTGGATCAGCCGGTACTTAAATTTCCTGGCCAGAAAACAAATTCAACCCTCAGCAAATTCGTGAACGAACAACGAACCTGGGTGAATTATTCCAATCAGCCCAGTACGGAAATGGCGTTCATATTCAATTACGCGGGAGCACCCTGGTTAACACAATACTGGAGCCGTATGGTGGTGGACAGTGCCTACAGCAAACTCTCTCCTTTTTACGGCTATAATGGAGACGAAGATCAGGGCCAAATGGGTGCTTTAAGCGTGTTGATGAAATTAGGATTATTTCAAATGACCGGAGGATGCGAAGAAAATCCACGCTACGAACTGGGAAGTCCCATATTTGATAAGATTACTATCATGCTTAATCCGAAATATTTCAGGACCGATAAACTAATTATAGAAACAAGGCACAACAATATCTTTTCTCCTTACATTCAATCGGTTACCTTGAACAATAAAGTCCTAAAAACCTTTTACTTCAACCAGTCTGATATTAATTCAGGTGCTCACCTGATAATCGAAATGGGCAATAGACCGAATAAAAGCTGGGGGAAATAAGACAAAATTTATTACATAAAAAGATATATCTTGCTGTTATTCAATAAAAATAAATCCCCGGAAAAATTTAACCGGGGATTTATTTTGTGTTAAAACTTTAAGTTATTTTTCCACAGCAACCGCAATTACAACCCGGTTCCAGGCGGTTTTATCATAAGGTTGTTCGGCAGATCCCAAAGCAACAATTTCAACCCTGTCTTTATTGACATGATAACTATTTAACAATAAATCATAAACAGACTTGGCC
>JAUZOH010000447.1 GCA_030706565.1 Bacteroidota bacterium
AAATTATAGACCATCAAACATATAATTTTAATATTCTATTTATTATGAGCTTCTTTCTAACTCTTCTATCCCACTTGCAAAATCCGTAATTTTACCCGACATCATTAAAACTAACACCTATTCTATTTTCCGGTTCCCTCCTTATCCTGTTTCCTATCGTTCAATCACTCCCAGGCGTAAGGAATGTACAAACATTCTGGTGCCGGTTTGTTTATCAGCCAGCCATATTGCTTATGGCTCTATTCGCATGGAACCGGTGTTTATGGTGTTGGCACAATCCTCGGCGATAGCTGCAGCTGAGGCAATTGATGCAAAAAAAGCCGTTCAGGAAGTTGATGTCCAAAAGATTCAGAAAAAGCTTATAAATGATCCTTTGCTTGATGGTTCGCATGTAACAGGTAATAAATAACAATGATTGATGCTGGTAAAGAGGAAACACGAAAATAGGATAAGTGTTAGTTTTAATGATGTCGGGTAAAATTACGGATTTTGAAAGTGGAATAGAAGAGTTAGAAAGAAGCTCATAATAAATAGAATATTAAAATTATATGTTTGATGGTCTATAATTTTTAAAATCATGATGAATAAAAGTAAGATGAGGAACCAATGTAAAACAATAGTGATCTCTGTTTTTATACTGTTGTCTTCCTGGGGAATATTTGCTCAAAATGCTAAAAATGAGGATTTTGCTTCTCAGAAAAAATCGATCTATTTAAAAAAAGCAAAAGTATTGCCTGCTTTTATCCCCTTGGAAATAGGAGAAATCAGGCCGACGGGTTGGTTAAAAGATTGGGCAACCGACGCGGCTAAGGGGATTACCGGACATTTGGACGAGTATGTTGATGTTTTTAAGCATGGCTGGAAAGGATATGGTTTTAAAGCAAGAGGTGTTAAAGAAGACGGTACAGGTTGGCCGCTTGAGCAATGCAGTTATTGGTTAGACGGCGCAGTCAAACTGGGATACATTTTGCATGATACTGCTCTTATCCATAAAACCTCATCCCGGCTAAATTACGTAGTTAACGGTGTTTTAAACGGAGGTGAAACGTTTATTTACTGGAAACCCAAATCATTTGTAAATGATGATTTTAATAATTGGGGCCACGGGCTGATGGGACGGGCTTTGGTTTCTTATTATCAGGCCACTCATGACCCGAAAATTCTGCAGGCCCTTGTAAAGGTATATCAATCCTTTCCTATTAAAGTTGCTCCTGATTCCACCAGGCACTTGCCCCGGGGCGCAACCAATATCGATGCCATGACTGAAACCTATCTCATCAGTGGCCAAGAAGCAATTCTGGATAGTATTATCGGATATAGCAAAAAGATGAGTGTTATAGGCGAAGAACAACGCTGGCTTCGCAAAAAAGTAATTGCTGAAAATTTCCATCATGGGGTCAGCTTTTATGAACTGATGAGAGTGCCTGCAATGATGTATTTCTGGACAGGAGATAAAACAGAACTTAATGCTACAAACAAAATATTGGAATGGGGTGAAGAAAAAAATTTACTTCCTGTGGGTATCTGTTCTTCTGAAGAGTTTTTAGCCGGTATTGGATCTTTCAGGAATATTGAAACCTGTAATGTGCCTACTTCCATGTGGTCGTTTTTATGGATGATGCGTTTGACCGGTGAGAGAAGCTGGGGCGACAGGATAGAAAAGATATTTTTCAACGCCGGACCTGCACCCATTGCCCGCGATTTTAAGACGATGTGTTATTATCAGTCTCTTAACAGATTCAGTAATAAGATGCCGGAAGAAAATCCTATCCCCGGAAGTGGGGATCTGAAATTTACAGATCATGGACACGATGTGTTGTGTTGTGTGGGAAATGTGAATAACATAATCCCTGACTATATCAGTGGTATGTGGATGGAAACTATGGATAACGGACTGGCTGCAACTTTATACGGGCCTTGTATTCTGGATAAGATGATTAACCATGCCAAAGTCAGTATTAACTGCAAAACCAATTATCCTTTTGACAATAATATTAAAATGACTTTTAAATTGTCAAAAAATGTCACCATGCCAATATATCTGCGTATTCCTGAATGGTGTAACCACCCTTCGGTAAAAATAAACGGGAAAGTTATGGCTGTTAAAACCGAAAAAGGATTCATGAAAATTCTTCGTGCCTGGAAATCAAATGACCAAATACAATTGGATTTCCCGATGTCAGTTCAGGTTAGGCAAGGCAAAGAAACGTCGTTTCCGCAAATTAATTACTTTTTAAAGGATAATCATTATGTTGATGCAGTGGATACTACCATCAGCAATCCATTTGAATATGTAACTTACGGCCCTTTGCTGTTTTCCCTGCCAATTGCCGATGTTAATCCTAATCAGGAAATCGCAAATGCAAGATTCAACTATGCTCTGGATGTAAATGCAAAGAATTTATTTAAAGAGATAAGTGTAACAAAGAAACCGTTGACAGGGAAATGGGCATGGCAGATGGCTGCGCCAATACAGCTTAAAGTGAAAGCTACAGCATTCAATTGGATTCCAACACAGGTAAAACCATTACCTGAATCGCCTATTAAAAATGGAACTGAAGCAACGATCAATTTGGTTCCTTATGGATGTACAAAGTTCAGAGTTGCGATGTTTCCTGTAACACAAAAATCATGGAATTCATTTGTTAAGGTGAATTAAGAAAATCCTTAGGGATAAGGTTATAATATAGATATTACCCAATAGTTAAATTTTAAATTCAGTAAATCACTTTCATTTGTTTAATTTATTATATAAATTTTATTAAAAAAACTTTTAACATTCCAAAATGAAAAGAATCAGTTTTTTTATAGTTGTATCGTTATTTACCATGCAACTGTTTGGCCAGTCAGGGGGTAAAGCCCCGCAACTGGGAAAGGATAAAATCAAAGATGTTATTGCGGCGATGACGCCA
>JAUZOH010000448.1 GCA_030706565.1 Bacteroidota bacterium
AAGCGTTAAAAACAAAATCCTGATTGACTGCGTACGGTCTGAATGAAGCCGACGCCAGGAGGCGGAATGAGTTGACGCAGTCACAGTCTTTTTTGTAAACTTTTTGTGACGACAAAAAGTTTGAATAAAGTTTTAACGTAAAGAAAACCACGTAGGCACTAAATGGTCCTATGAATTTTAAAATATTTCTTAGTGAACTCCGTGACTTAGTGGTTATAAAAACGCTGAAACGCCTAGGTCCTCAAATCAAACTTTCTCCAACCAATAACCAGTATCCCGTTATAACCCCTTTTCACTACTTGTGAAACTTCAATAAAAAATATCTTGATGAGGTTGAAAACAATAAGGAGACGTTAATCATTAAAAGGTGGAAAGGAAAAGATAACAATAAAGAATTCTGCTTTTTATTACCCCTGCGATGATTTTAATCACATGCTTTCCCCAAGTGGAGAACATCAACCAGTTTCCAGTTTTTGTCATTTAAAGAAGGAAATTCAAATCCGTTGAAAAAATTCGGGTTTGAATCACCGGCAATGGTTCTCCTGTGTTTATGAGGTGGAATATCCTGCCGGTTGAAGCTATCCGAACCGCATATTGCTTTTTCTCCCATCAATAAAAAAAAGAATAGACAAAGCAGACAAAAGAAAAACAGATTTGTTCCCTTTTGTGAAAGATGGTTAAAAAATGCGGTTGGGATGGCCCCGGCATAGTGATTATTATTTCTTTAGTTTAAATACATAAGTCTTTCCTGCTTCAGTAGGTATATCATACAGGAAAGTTGGTCTGATTTCAGGTTTTGTGATCGTTGCTTTTTCTGAAATCAGGGGTTCTTTTACTGAATTGACGGCAAAGAAAGGATTTGTATTATTCCCTTTAGCCCCGGATAAAGAAGCTCCGTTACTCATAACGATAGACTGTTGTGTCCTGATCCTGCAGTTGCCTCCAATTTTTGAATGAATGGTCAAGGTTTTGATGGTCCCGCTTTCCCAGGTTATGTCAACTTCGAACCCGCCGCGGGCTTTGAGGCCTTTCACTTCACCCTTTTGCCATTTGTCGGGCAATGCAGGGAGAATGTTTACGCATCCGTCGTGGCTTTGCAAGAACATTTCAGCAATACCTGCCGTACAGCCAAAATTGCCGTCGATTTGGAAAGGCGGGTGTGCATCAAAGAGATTGGGGTATGTTCCCCCTTTGCCCTTGAGGTCGCCCAGCTTGTCGGCAGCCGGCGACAATTGGTCGGTAATCAGCTTGTAGGCGTGGTTACCGTCAAGCAACCTTGCCCACAGGCAGACCTTCCAGCCCATCGACCAGCCGGTGGAGGGATCGCCCCTATAGGTCAGGGAGTTTGCTGCTGCTTTGAACAAAAGCGGATTCCTGTATGGGGAAATCTGACTGCTGGGGTAGAGTCCGTAAAGGTGCGAAACATGCCTGTGGTTGTCCTGGGGATTGTCCCAATCCTCCATCCATTCCTGCAGTTGATTGTACTGGCCAATCTGCATGGGTGCAAGCCTCGATTTTGCTGTTTTCAGGGTATCGGTATATGAGGCATCTGTTTTCAAAATTTCAGCAGCGCGGATGGTATTGGAGAACAAATCGAAGACCAGCTGATTGTCCATGGTTGCCCCGGCACAGATGACCCCGTCTTTCCTGTATTCATGTTCGGGCGAAAGGGAAGGGGAAATTACCAGCCATTTGTGTTTGGGCTCTTCCTGAAGGATATCCAGGCAAAACATAGAGGCTCCCTTCAAAACAGGATATATACCGGCCAGGAATTTCTTATCTCCTGTAAAAAGGAAGTGTTCCCAAAGGTGTTGGCACAACCAGGCTTCTCCAGTTGGCCACAGGCCTGATCTGGCATGATCTACCGGAGCTGTGATCCGCCATATATCCGTGTTGTGGTGTAGTACCCACCCCCGGGCTCCATAAAGTTCGCTGGCTGTTTCTTTACCTGTTTGGGATAATTCGCTGATCATTTTCAGCAATGGCTTGTGCATTTCAGAAAGATTGGTGACTTCTGCCGGCCAGTAATTCATTTCGGTATTGATGTTAACGGTGTACTTACTGTCCCATGAGGGATCAACTTTGTCGTTCCAGATACCCTGCAGGTTCGCCGGCTGTGTGCCGGGTTGCGAACTGGATATGAGCAGGTAACGTCCGAACTGGAAATATAAAGTAACCAGTTGTGGGTCATTGCCTTCTTTGAAAGCGGCAATCCGTTCGTCTGTCGGTAATTTGGCTGCCCCGGTTATGCCCAGGTCAAGATGTACGCGGTTGAAATATTTCTGATAGGCAGCAATATGGGATTTTAAAGCCAATGAGTAATTTTTCCTGATGGCATTTTTGAGAAAATCACCTGCTTTTTGAATTTGATTTATGCTCAGGTCTTTATAATTTTTAAAGTTGGTGGCAATGGAAATATAAATTACTGCTGAATTGGCATTTTTAATGACCAGCCGGTTGCCTGAAACCGAGCATTTACCGCCTGAACAGACAGGCTGTACAAGAGTTTGAAATTTAACCTGTCCTTTAACACCTTCGTGATCGTCGGTTATTCCGGCTAATTCAAGTTTATTGCCGGCAGCTGTAATTGTACTTTTCAAAGGGCAGTCAAGCGAGAGGTTACAGGTTATCTTACCGGGTTTATCAGCTGTCAGCCTGACAATTATTACCTGATCGGTGAAGGAGGAGAAAATTTCTCTTTTGTAATTCACTCCGGCAACCTTGTAGTTGACAGAAGCTATTGCCTTTGAAATATCAAGATCGCGGGAGTAATTACTTACCTGTTCCTGCCCGGGAAATTCAATCCAAAGGTTTCCTGCGGGCTGATATTTCATTCCGTTGTTTTTTGAGACAACCTTTTCATTGGCCAGCTTGGTGGCTTCTTCATATTTGCCTTCAAATAGAAGT
>JAUZOH010000449.1 GCA_030706565.1 Bacteroidota bacterium
AAAACTGCAAAGTTTAAAGACAAAAGTAACATGGTATATTCTTATTCGCTTTTCTTGTTAGAAAGTTGTTAAAAAATTTATTACTTCTTTGTGTAGGTTTTTCTTGTTGAAATTTATCTTTACACGGCATTAGCAAAGGAAAAATTGAATATACTGCAAGAATCATGCAGCGGTAAAGATCAACATATTCCTGAGAGTAAGGGAATCGTTATCCCTGTGAGGAAAGAAATATTCGTGAACGTGGGTTCGAATAGGGCGGATATCCGGAATTTAATAATTTGAATCACACCCATTCTGAAAGGCTGGTAGGGCCATAAAGTGAAAGGTGGAGGTAGAAGTAAAAAATAATTCATTATACTCCTAACAGAAAAGTTATTATTTATGCAAGTAAAAACACAACTTTCCCGGCTGCTTGTTTTATCGGCATCATTATTCTTATTGTTAATCGTAAAATCTGAGGCGCAGGTCAGTGACGAATTACAGGACGCGGAAAATCAGGTCCCGGTTGCTCAGACAGCTTATCCGGCCGACCGCGACAGAAGTTCGTCTCCCGAATTGTCCAGCCCCCGTGCTTATGTTTTCGCTTATTATAATCTTCCTTATGCCATTGATCTTTCCATGGAACAAGACAATGAAACCGGAATAGGATTCGAACGGGTGATTGTGGATTTTAATTCCGTGAATCTTAGTAATAGCGAAGAAATAAGCCAGTTAAAAAATGCAATTTCAAGGCTTGAGCAGATGCTAGATGAGGATCAGATTAATGCCAGACGAAAATATGTCAGGGGCATGGTTAATTCCGAATCGGATATGGATGATGTTTCGGCACAGGGCAATGCTGTTATTGCACAGAGGGAACTGTTATGCACGAAAGACCTCTATTTTAAGCTGTCGGAAAGATACAATGATCTGGAAAAAAATAGTGTTCAAGAGCAAAGCAACAATAATACTTCGGAAATCTCAAATAGCACCGGCAATAACACCAACGACAATTCCAGCCAGGTTCAGCCCTCAAATAAGGGATGGTTTAAAAATGTATATGAAAAAATAGGCATTACAGGTCTTGTGATATTTATCTATCTGGGGATATACCTAATTGCTGGAATTATTGATTTTATCCGTAACAAGTTTTTTTGAAACAAGTAAATGAAAATTTATAATTCATCCCTGCATTTTTATTATTCCCTTTTTGACGCTAATATGATCCTACCAGGTGATATAAAAAATAAATATATTCATTTTGTGCTTTTTGATAAAGTTAAAAATTAGTTATAAATTTCCCGAATTATTATTAACCTGTTAATCCCAAACGAATGAATATTAATCACCTGTTAACCATTATTTTTGGCTGTCTTTTTATAACCTCATCTTTTGCCCAAAATAATTCAAATAACAATCCAGACCTCAAAGATCGGGTCATCGCTGTTGATTTTACTAAAGTTAAAGGGCCATTGAACCGGATGTTCAAGGAATGTATTGGCGCAGGGCGCGCAAATGAAGGCTTACGGGCTGACTGGCAAAAGCAGCTGGCTTATGTCAAAAAGGAATGTGACTTCAGGTATATCCGTATGCATGGCTTGTTAACCGATGATATGGGGGTTTACCGGGAGGATAAAAAGGGTAAGCCTGAATATAATTTTCAGTATATTGATGTTTTATATGATTACCTGCAGAGTATAGGGATGAAACCTTTTGTGGAACTTGGATTTATGCCGAATGCCCTGGCCAGTGGCACTAAAAGTATTTTCTGGTGGAAGGGTAATGTTACCCCGCCAAAGGATTATGACAAGTGGGCTGATTTAATCCGAAATCTCGTGCGGCATTTCACCGAACGTTATGGCGAAAATGAAGTAAAAACCTGGTATTTTGAAGTTTGGAATGAGCCTAATCTTAGTAGTTTCTGGGCAGGGACCCAGGAAGAATATTTTAAGTTATATAGTTATACCGCTAAAGCCATTAAAAGTGTAAATAAGGAATACCGGGTCGGCGGGCCTGCTACTGCCGGTGCTGCCTGGGTTCCGGATATGATTAACTTCTGCAGTAAAAACAAGCTTCCCCTGGATTTTATCAGCACCCATACATACGGTGTAAAAAGGGGGTATCTTGATGAATACGGGAATTCGGGTACCATACTTGACAAAAGTCCCATGAGTGTCAGCGGGGTAATTCTGAATTCACGCAAACAAATTGCAGGTTCTGCTATGCCTGGCCTGGAGCTGCATTATACCGAATGGAGTTCTTCCTACACTCCGGCTGATCCCATCCATGACAGTTATCATGAGGCTGCATATATTCTTGAAAAAATCAAACAGGTTGGAACAGCAGCCAATTCAATGTCATATTGGGTGTTTACCGACATTTTTGAGGAAGCAGGGCCCCGTTTTACCCCTTTTCACGGTGGTTTCGGTCTGCTTAATACGCAGGGCATCAATAAACCTGCATTTTATTCCTTCAGGTTTTTAAATAAATTGGCGAAAACAGAGTTGGTTGATAACGATGCCCGTTCCTGGGCTTGCAAAAGTACTAATGGAAATGTTCAGGTGCTTTTCTGGGATTTCACCAATACACATCCGGGAGATTCTGTGAATAACCAGGTGTATTATGTCCGCGATTTGCCTGCCAGGTTAAAGGGGAAAGTAAAAATAAGCATATCCGGAGTTCCGGCTGGCCGATATAAGCTTGAAATCTATAAAGTGGGTTATCATACCAACGACCCTTATTCCACTTATCTTTCAATGGGCCGGCCTGATCAGCTCACCAAACAGCAGGTGGAACAAATAAAGAAACTTAATGACGGTTCGCCTGTTTCAACTGAAACAGTAAAGTTAAAGGCCGGAGTAACATTTTCAAAGGAACTGGATCTGCGTGAAAATGATGTATTCTTTCTGAATCTGATCAAAGTATCT
>JAUZOH010000450.1 GCA_030706565.1 Bacteroidota bacterium
ATATCAGAAACAGGTAGCCAATGCCTCTGTAATGCCAGGGAAAAAAGAATTGGAGGGAAAACATCTGGGATTTTATACTGAATTTTCAACCCATGTTGACGAACCGGTCTTAATGAGAGTTGGAATTTCATTCGTAGGTATAGATGGCGCCCGAAATAACCTTCAAACAGAGATTAAGGGTTGGGATTTCGATAAAATACATGATCAGACACGGTTAAGCTGGAACAAAGCCTTGTCAAAAGTGAAAGTTGCAGGAGGTACTGAAGAAGAAAAATATGTTTTTTATACCTCGCTTTACCATACGATGATTGATCCCCGGATTTTCGAGGATGTTGACGGGAATTACATTGGTGGCGATGGCAAAATTCATCATCCGGCTACCTTTACCAAACGAACTATTTTTAGCGGATGGGATGTTTTCCGTAGTCAAATGCCTTTACAAACCCTTATTAATCCTGCGTTGGTCAACGACATGATAAACTCCTTAGTAACATTAGCCGGCGAAAAGAACAAAGATTATTTGGAACGTTGGGAATTCTTGAATTCTTATAGCGGTTGTATGATCGGTAATCCCGCAGTATCAGTAATTACTGATGCCTATTTCAAAGGAATCCGGAACTTTGATATTCCTAAAGCCTATCAGCTTTCGGTAAATTCGGTGGAGCGCTTCGGCAATAATGATAGGGGCTATACTGCAGA
This sequence comes from Bacteroidota bacterium, assembly GCA_030706565.1. Lineage (NCBI taxonomy): Bacteria > Pseudomonadati > Bacteroidota > Bacteroidota bacterium. Next base: position 700 of record JAUZOH010000450.1, read on the forward strand.
ACCGTTCTGTTTGTCCAATACCTTGGAGTATGCTTATTTCGAATGGTGCGTTTCGCGTCTGGCCGGAGCTTTGGGCAAAGACAGCGATAAGGCTAAATATGCCGCCCGTTCAATGGATTATAAAAACATTTTCGATTCCGAAAAAGGCTGGTTCCGCCCCAAGGATAAAGACGGCAACTGGCTTCCCTGGCCCGAAACCGGTCGTTTGGAACAATGGTATGGATGTATAGAATGTAATCCATACCAACAAGGCTGGTTTGTTCCTCATGATGTCCCTGGTATGGTCAAATTGATGGGTGGGAATGAGAAAGTAATCGCCGACCTTAATGATTTTATGGAGAAAACTCCAAATGATTTAATGTGGAACGATTATTACAATCATGCCAATGAACCGGTACATCATGTGACTTTTCTTTTCAACAGGCTTGGGGCACCTTGGTTAACCCAGAAATGGACCCGTCAGGTATGTTTACGAGGGTATCATAATACCGTGGAAGGATTGGTAGGGAACGAAGATGTAGGCCAAATGTCGGCCTGGTATGTGCTTGCTGCTGCCGGGATTCATCCTGTTTGTCCTGGGGATACCCGCTATGAAATTACCTCTCCGGTTTTTTCAAAGGTTGAGCTTAAGCTTGACCGGAAATATGTCAAAGGAAAGAACTTTGTGATTGTTGCTAAAAATAATTCACCAGAAAATATTTATATACAAAGCGCAAAGCTTAATGGTAAACCTTACGCCAAGTGTTATATAGATCATTCGGATGTTGCAGCTGGTGGTGAGTTGGAGTTACAAATGGGTGATAAACCAAATAAGAACTGGGGAAAATAATAGTAATACTTGTAGAAATGTATTGATTCTAAGAGCATGGCCTTCTCTATGAAGTGCCTGCTATAGAAATGTTTAAATTTTGTATTATGTGTAGAAATTTATTTTGTTTAATTGTGGTGTTGTTGGTTGTTCAATCAGCATTTTTGTTAAAGGCCGCAACGGTGGATACAACTTTAACCTACAGCGCTTCAATGAAAAAGAATATTAAGGCGGTTGTGGTAAAACCTGACTCCTATCAAAAAGGGACCCGGTATCCTGTACTTTATTTGTTACATGGTTACGGAGGTGATTATGCTGATTGGATAACCAAGGTGCCTGCAATAAAAGCCTATGCCGATCAATATCAATTCATGATAGTTTGTCCTGATGGTAATTTTTCAAGCTGGTATCTGGATAGCCCGATTGATCCTAAATCAAAATATGAAACCTATGTAGGAACCGAATTGGTGAACTGGATTGATAAACATTACAATACCATAGCCAGTTCGTCTGGAAGGGCTATTACGGGATTAAGTATGGGAGGTTATGGTGCGTTATATCTCGCGTTCCGTCATCAGAATGTTTTCGGAGCTGCCGGAAGTATGAGCGGAGGCGTCGATTTAAGACCGTTCCCTGGAAACTGGGATCTTCCCAAACGCATTGGAATGTATGCGCAGTACCCCGAAAACTGGGATCATTACAGTGTCGTTAATTTAACGTATTTGCTTACTCCGGGTTCGCTTGCGTTAATTATTGACTGTGGCTCGGAGGATTTCTTTTTCAAGGTAAATGAGAAGTTGCATCAGAAGCTGTTAATCAATAATATTCCTCATGATTTTATCTCAAGACCTGGCGGACATTCATGGGAGTATTGGGCTAACTCAATTCAATACCAGATGCTTTTTATGAATAAGTATTTCAATAAGGCTCGTAACTCAAGCAATAATTAACTAACTTGCTTTTATTATTAGACTCAGATGAATGAATTAAAAAAGTTTTTAAAAAGACTTACGTTTTGCTTTTTATTTATAGGATTTCTTCTTAAAACTACTGCTACATTCGCTCAATTAAAGGTTGGCATTAATCCGGACATCCTGAACAAGGAGTGGGTAGCCAAATGGATTTCCTGCCCAGGCATTTCCGGCAAGGAATATGGGGTTTATCTTTTCCGAAAAGATTTTAATTTAGATTCTGAACCCAAACAATTTATCGTCCATGTTTCGGGCGACAATCGGTATAAGTTGTATGTGAACGGGAAACAGGTATGCAATGGTCCTGCCAGAGGTGACCTGTTAAAGTGGAATTTTGAGAGCATTGATATTTCGCCTTATTTAAAAAAAGGTAAAAATGTCATTACCGCTGAAGTCTGGAACTTTGCTGAATTCCGTCCC
>JAUZOH010000451.1 GCA_030706565.1 Bacteroidota bacterium
CCGTAGAAATTCAAAAATGCAGTGGTAAACGTCTGATTCCCCATCGCATACGGATTCCCCCTGAATTTTGAAAATTCATTTTCAATCCCGGTGACTAATGAAGCAGAATGACGAATATTATGGTGTAAAAAAATCTTATAGGACAATTCCTGATAAGTGAAACTAGAAACCACCTCATCATGAGAAAACTGATCTATTCTGTACTTCTCCCCATCAAGCGACATGCCATAATCCGGTTTCCAGTTCGTGGTTGCCCTGTGAAAAATAAATAAAGTCCTCTGAGGTTTCCAGCCAGTATAAGCCCAATAAGAAAGCTTAAATCTGGGATTTTCGCCCAGGATCACATCCAGGCTTAGCTTTGAGCCCTTTGCCGGAAGGTTGCGTAAAGTAGCATTCATCAAAAGACTGGCATTGAAATCGCTGTCATAATGGGCACCCACCCTGAACTTGTTTGTTCCTTTTTCTGACACCCGGATAATAAGATCGTTCCCATCCTCAAAAGGCTCGATTCTATATGTCACCTTTTCAAAAAACTGGCTGCCATACAGACGGTCGACAGCTTTTTCAATATCCGCAAGCGTACTCATTGAGGGAGCGTCAATCTGTATCTTTCCCGCCATAAACTCTTTCGACACATTTTCAAGGCCTTCCATAGAAACCTTGGTGATGTAGATTGAATCCGATACTTTGGGAACAATATGGGCAGGTGAAACTGGTTGAAACCGTTTTAAGGAATCGGCCAGCTTCAACAACTGCGGATAAACCTTCATGGCCGCATCCTCACCTGTTTTAATGAGCGAATCCGCATGATTAAAGTTTGCTGCCGAATTCGAATAAACTCCGGGAGAAATAAGAATATCACATAACTTTTGATTTTGCTTATTGGTTTCAACTACATGAAAAAACATGGACTGTTCTGTAATCTTCACCAGGGAATTCAATTCTCCTTTTGAATAGGGCTTAAAACCCACATTTACACCAATGATGATGTCAGCCCCCATCTTCTTCACTTCATCCGCAGGGAAATTGTTGACCAATCCACCGTCAACCAGAAGCCGGCCATCAATTTCAACCGGATTAAATACCGTAGGAATAGACATACTGGCTCTTATGGCGTCAGGTAAATTGCCGTTGTGCAAAACCACTTCCTCACCCGTAACGATATCGGTGGCCGTGCAAAGATATGGGATAGGCAAATGGTTGAAATCATGAATATTTTTCACATTCCAGGTTAAATGTGAAAGAAGGTTGAACAGGTTCTGTCCGGCAATCAACCCTCCGGGAAGTTTTATTTTTCGGGAATCAAAAGGGAAGGTAATAAAATAATGGGACTGTTCTTCTTTTTCGTCAATGCTCAGATTTTCCCGTGAAATCTTATCGGTAAGGATATCTGCCCAATCCTGGCTTAAAACAAGCTTTTCCAGGCTGTCGGCACTGTATCCTATGGCATACAAACCTCCGATTATGCTGCCCATACTGGTTCCACCAATAAAATCGGGCTTAATACCAGCCTTTTCAAGTACTTTCAACACCCCTATATGGGCAATCCCTTTTGCTCCTCCCCCGCTAAGCACCAGGCCAATCTTAGGCCTGCGCTGCACTTCGTTTTGGGCCAGTGCAGGACTTAAAACTATCACCCACAATAGCGACATCAAAATCAAAAATTTAAAAAATTTCATTTATTCTTCATGATTATTGAGAACCTTAAAATTAGGGAATTTTAGATTATGGCGCAAGACAGATTAATGGGTCGGGGGTTGTCGAAATAACAAACGATACAATTAGACTGTAAAATATTTTTACATAAAACATTATATCAGGACTATTCAAATACTTATCTAATTCAAAAACAAAAATAACATGGACGATTTATTGATAAACAGGTTTATTTAATTCGACGGCGAGAATGGTTACGTCTTTATCCTTGATTTGAAAATCAGTTAAAATAGTTTGCCTTTTTCTGCTTTGTTTAAAGTTAATGGCCTTATCATCACTGACCGAAAAGGCGTTAATAACTTTTTGGCCTCTGTTTAACGCAGGAAGCACAAAAGTTTTAGCACTAAATCCGTTTAACAAATAGATATAAATTGTATTTCCTTTATAAGCAAACCCATATTCACCGTCTTTAGGATTCCAGGGGCCGCCCCGGGTTCCGTAAACAGCGTCATAAACCTGTGCTAACCATAGCCCGGTGTGGCGTAAAATATCCTGTTCAGCCTTTGATATCTGTCCATGCCTGTCAGGGCCGACATTCAACAATAAAGACATATTCCGGATAACACAATCGGCCAACATTCTTTTTAACTGTCCTATTTTAATAAGTTTAGAAGTATCTTCCTGTTCAGGAGAATAACCCCAGGTTGATGACATGGACATGCACTTTTCCCAAACTTCCCGGGTACGGACTGGTCCGGTGATGGCATTTCCACCTTCCTCCGACATATAATCCCCATACCAGCCGCATCGGGAATTTACGATCACATCGGGTTGATATTTCCGGACAACGCCCATCAGGCCTAATGGTTTACCCGTAGTTTCGTCAAAATCCCGGAAACAGGAATTCACCGGCCAGGCATTGGCCGGATCACGAAACTTACCAGGTTCCCAGAAAAAGGATGCATCAGCATCATCCCCCTCCTGGCCTATCCAGCCACCATCCCAAAAAATCTGGTCTATTTTCCCATAGTTGGTCATTAATTCTTTCACCTGGCAATACAGCTCTTCCTTCATCAAACGGGCATTCTCTTTATGAAATATATTGGTGGTATAACCAAACCTGTTAGGCAGGCAATGCGTTCCCGTAATATCATAATAACCCGGATAACGCCAGTTGATAAGAGTTTTATAAAGGCCTACTTTTAATCCATATTTATGACAGGCATCAAC
>JAUZOH010000452.1 GCA_030706565.1 Bacteroidota bacterium
CATCCCAAATTTTGAAGACAATGGAAACCATGGAGGTACCAGCGGTACGGGGAAAAAATGAAAAATATTCCTCTATGTCTTCTCTGTGTACCTCTGTGTTATTGTATCGATTTATTACACTGAGAACCACAGAGTTTTAACACAGAGTGCCACAGAGAAATCTGTTATAACACCTTTATACTACTTGCGAAACTTAAAGAAATTATTCTTACGTTGAGTAAGTCATGAGTTAAGATGAGTAATTCTGAGTATTGGCTTCGACTCCGCTCAGCTACCGGAAAATCATACTTCCACCGGACATGCTATTCGCGGTGCCTGAGCGGAGTCGAAGGCACAGGAAAATTGATTTGATCTGTCCCCTGTTTTCTACCGGATCCGAACCTTTGAACCCTTTGAACCCTTTGAACCCTTTGAACTTTTGAACCTTTGAACTATCTCAAACCACCTCAAACCATCTCAAACCACCTCAAACCACCTCAAACCATCTCAAACCATCTCAAACAATTTCAAACCACCTCAAACCACCTCAAACAATTTCAAACCATCTCAAACCACAAAAACCACAAGGATTACACAAGGTTCACAAAGAACTTATATTCTTAGTGAACTTTGTGGTAAATGTATTTCAAACCATCTCAAACCCTTTTTTATTCTGTTAATGGTTAAAAAAAGCTGAATCACCTGTATTCATCAAATTAAGGATATGAAAAAATCAAATAAAAATTTTCAGGTAGAATTTTATATTAAAAAATACCTTACCTTTGCGGCTTCAAATTTTAAAACATTTTTTAACAGTAATTAAGTTTTTTTAGAATGGAAGTAGTTGATAATGCAGAGGTTATAGGCCGTACCATAGGCGAAAAAGATGTTTACCTGATTCATGATCTTGCAACGGGTGCAATTTGTTCTTATGTAAATTCTGATGGATTGGATATAGAATTGGGGATGGAAGGCAAATTGACCTATAAAAATGTTTCAGAAAACGAGATTGTAAGTTTCGAAATATTTCAATAATAGACTTATCCTAAGTTCTTCAGCAAATTATCTGAAGAAATTTTGGTGAGTATGGCTTTCACCAGTTTATCTATTTTATTATTTTCTGAATAATCAGCAGGTGCGATAAAATTAACTCTTTGTTGTTCGATGAGTTTTTCGGCATCTGTTTTGGCCCCTTTGGTTTTGCTTTTGTATACTGCAATGGAATGGCCCCCCTGTTCTTTGACCAGTTTCATGCAGGGTACATCCGTGGTGCCGTCGCCGAGGTATATCATATTGTGAAAGGGAACTGGCCGGTCTTCCTCAGCAACAAATTCGTTGATCCTGGAGTCGTCCCACTCATCCAAAACCCCTTTATTGATCCGGAAAAGAAATTGAGTTTTTGTGGTGTAGTTTACAGCCAGGGCTGGCCAGTAAGCCACTCCATTGGAATTATACATATATCCTGAAGCATATATCTTTTTAAATTTTCCGGCGATCAGGGTTCCTTCAATCATTTCGCGCAGGCCGGAAGAAACAATATAATGTTCTACTTTTATATCCAAGGCATTGCCAAAAGCATTGATCCGGTCGAACCAATCCTGAGCCCCGGCAAACAATTCCACATTTTTTCCAAATTCCTGGAAAGATTCTTTTTTTACTTCAACCCCTTTGTAATTGGCTTCTTTGAGCATTAATTCCATGTAAGCAAGGATCCTGTCACCCTGTTGCTCAACGGTAAGGCGTTTTGCCTCGTCCCAGAACTCGGAAGGTTTTTTCCCCAAGTGGGGGATGAAATCATATTCCTGCATGTTGCCTGGGGATAAGGTGCCATCGAAATCGTAAATGATCGCTGCGGTGAGAGATTTTTTCATGTTGAGGGGTAGAGAGGTATAAAAAATCAGGGCGAAATTTTTACGCCCTGATATGAAGTGAAGGGATTAGATTTTCCCTTTTTCTGCAGCTTTCTTTAGTTTATCATTAGCAAAGATGGCAACTTCCACACGCCTGTTTTGTTGACGGCCTTCAACGGTTGTATTGTCGCCAACAGGTTGAGCGCTGCCATAACCTTTGGTAGTGATGCGGGAAGCCAAAACTTTGTTCGAAATCAAAAAATCCGAAACCGATGTAGCCCGTTTCTCGGAAAGTGGCTGGTTAATTGCATCTGAACCCGTGTTGTCGGTATGGCCTTCAATTAAGATGTTGGTGTCGCTGTACTTGTTTAAAACCTTGGCAAGTTGGGTCAGGTTATCTTTGGAAGCCTGCCGCAGGGTTGATGAATTTACATCATACAATATACCCGAATCGAAAGTGATTTTGATACCTTCGCCTACGCGTTCTACTTTGGCACCTTTCATATCATTTTTTAATTCTGCTGCCTGTTTGTCCATATAGTGTCCTATAAGTCCACCTGCTGTACCACCTAGAGCAGCACCAATAATTGCACCTTCTGCAGTATGCCCTGAACGGCTTCCAATTAACCCTCCAACTACACCACCTGCGGTTGCCCCAATTGCGCCTCCTTTAAGAGCTTTTGATGCATTACATCCATTCAGTAGGCTTATGCAAAGCACAAGGGTTAAAATCTGAATGCAAAGATTCTTTAACTTTTTCATGATTCTATAATTTAAAAAATTGAAATTATAAACGAAGATAGTACTTTTTCCACATAGAAATAGCATTTATTTTCTTTTATTGTTAGTCCTGTCTGATTTTTGGTGATAAGATTTTAGATATCAATATCATTTTTTGTTATTTTTTATTCCAAAACAGAGAACCCAAGGGCATAATTTATTTTTGAATCCTATTATCACAGGTATTTGTGTTTGTTCACAAACTTGTTCGTTTCATGTGTAAATAATTGACAATGTTGGATGAATCCGCACATGGCGGATTCCCCGAAAGG
>JAUZOH010000453.1 GCA_030706565.1 Bacteroidota bacterium
CGGGTGATGAAGAGTTAGTCAATGACGCCCTTTGCACCTGCCAGACAAACTTTGAACAGTATTGGGGGCAGCTGGCTGTCAATGCCCTGGGGGCAATTCATTCCCTATGCTATAATCCTGATGAAACTTTTCAAGAAGAGGAGGATGAAGTTCATGGCCATAAACCCAATATAGATTCCTCGTTTATTGCTCAAAGGCAACGCGATTATCAAAATAACGACTAGAATTAATTCATGTTTGCAAAGACTATTTCTGCTCAGGAACTGAATATTTTGCCGGTAAAGCATTTTGAAGGCGAAACATTTGTTATTGACGACCTGAAAAAATTAAAAGAAGTACTTCCTCTTATAAGTAGTGAGAAGTTGTTGGGTTTTGATACAGAAACCCGTCCTAATTTTAAAAAAGGAAGGACCAACCATGTCGCTTTATTGCAACTGGCAACCCGTGATAAGGCTTTTCTGTTCAGAATCAATAAAATAGGATTGCCCTCCGTGGTTACAAAAATATTAGCTGATAAAAATGTTCTGAAAGTCGGGGCTGCCATCCGGGATGATATCCGGACCCTGAAACTTGCCAGCCCCTTTGCCCCTCAAAATTTCGTGGAACTTCAGGACTTTGTCGAATATTTCGACATCGAAAGCAAGGGATTATCGAAGCTTGCAGCAATTGTCCTGAATTTCAGGATTTCAAAATCCCAGCAATTGTCCAATTGGGAAAACGAAACTCTTACTGCGGCCCAGATCAATTATGCTGCTACAGATGCCTGGGTGGGTTATGAAATATTTCAAAAATTAAAAGAATTGTCGGAACAATAAATATGGGTACTTTAACAAAAATCATCTTAAAAAAGGGAAAGGAGCAATCCATCCGACGTTTTCACCCCTGGATTTTTTCCGGCGCTATTGAAGAAATTACCAGTCCTGTCGAGGAAGGCGACCTGGTCGAAGTTTATAGCCACGATCAGGAGTTTCTTGCCATAGGGCATTGCCAGGTAGGAACTATTGCCGTTCGTATTCTTTCATTCGAACCCGTTGAAATAAATGATGATTTCTGGAAACAGAAAATTTCTGCTGCCTGTTCCCTGCGCCAGGAACTGGGTTTGTTTCTGAATGCGCAGACTAATGTTTTCAGGCTTATTCATGGTGAAGGAGACGGAATGCCCGGACTGATTGTGGATTTTTATAATGGTACGGCGGTCATGCAGATGCATTCCATCGGAATGTACCTGATCCGCGAAAAACTGGCCGCTCTGCTAAAAGAAATCCTGGGCAACCGCTTGCTTGCAGTTTATGATAAAAGCGAAGGTTGTATCCCCGAAAAATCCGGAATAGAAGTTAAAAATGGTTTTATTTCGGGTAGTTCGCCTGAAACTATAGTTTTGGAATATGGAAACAAATTCAAAATAAACTGGGAGGAAGGACAAAAAACCGGATTTTTTATCGACCAACGTGAAAACCGCAGGTTGCTTCAACAATATACTGCCGATAAAACAGTTTTGAACATGTTTGGCTATACGGGTGGTTTTTCCGTCTATGCCATGCGTGGGGGAGCTTCGTTGGTCCACACTGTTGATGTTTCTGAAAAGGCCGTAGAACTTGCCAGTGAAAATGTTGCCCTTAATTTTTCGGATACTTCAAGGCATAAAGCTTTCGCAACTGATGCTTTTGAGTTCATGCGGGATATTGACAACCGGTATGATGTGATCATCCTCGACCCTCCGGCATTTGCCAAGCACAATTCAGCGCTTCACAATGCTTTGCAGGGATATAAGAGATTGAATACTATCGCATTCAAGAAAATTAAAGCCGGGGGAATTTTATTTACTTTTTCCTGCTCACAGGTTGTAAGCCGCGACGATTTCAGGAAAATTGTTTTTACTGCTGCTGCCATTTCTGGCAGGAGGGTAAGGATCATTCACCAGCTTGAACAACCGGCCGACCATCCTGTCAATATCTTTCATCCTGAAGGCGAATATTTAAAAGGATTAGTATTGTACATTGAAAAATAGCAAAATTTAAAATAATGATAGCAAAGCCCTTTATGTCTAAAATCTTTTTTTTCCTGACTATTGCAACATGTTGTTTTTTTTCTATTTTTGGAATAGCACAGACCCCTCCTGGAGCAGATAACGAAAAGCGTGTAATGACCAATTTTATCAAGCAGGTGGTTCCTTCTTTTAATAATGACCCTTATCTTGAAAAAAAAGTAATGGATAATCTTGATGTATATCCGGCCAGGCGAAACAAAAAACTTGTGGGTATGGCTGTTAAGACTTCGAGTGAAGGTTATAATGGCCCCATTATCCTGATGGTGGGCTTCCTGCCAAATGGAAATATTTATAATATTTGCGTGGTCGCTGAAAATGAGACAGAGGATTTGGGAACTCATGTGAATGACGCGGCTTTTAAGAACCAATTTAAAGGTAAAAATCCCTCCCTCTTTAGGCTTAAAGTAAAAAAAGACGGAGGACAGGTCGATGCAATTACTTCTGCAACCATCAGTTCAAGGGCATTTTGCGATGCTGTGAACAAAGCCTATAAAGTGTTTACTAAAAGTATAAAGTCTTATCATCCTGTAAAATAAAGATTGACCATACGGATTGATTAGGAAATAAAAACACCTGCCTTCGACTCCGCTCAGGCAGTAAAAATAGTTGAACCCTCTCAAACCCTCTCAAACCCTCTTAAACTCTCTCAAACAATATCTAACTTTTTTATATCTCCATGTTACTCTGTGTCTTCTCAGTGTTTCTCTGTGTTATAGCATTTATATTATAATTCAATTATTACACAGAGAGGTACAGAGTTTTTTCACAGAGAGCCACAGAGATTATCCTCCGTACCTCAGTGGTTAAAAGTATTTTTTGCGCCTTC
>JAUZOH010000454.1 GCA_030706565.1 Bacteroidota bacterium
CATGGCAAGGATATGTCCCTGCACCACATCATCAACAAACGCATAATTGCCAATACTTTTGCCATTGCCGGGGATAAAATGCCACTTTCCTTCAAGATACAATTTAACCATTCTGGTCACACCGTTGCTTTCGCTCAACAATCCCGGGCCATAAACCCTTGTAGGGTTCACAATCACTATGTGCTGCCCCTCTCCCGCCCTCTGGCGAATAATATCTTCAGCCGTTTTTTTTGATTTTTCATAATCAGTAAAAAAACCTGAAATGCCGGAAGTTTCATCTGTAAATGAGCCATCTTCTGAAGGGCCGAAAATTCCAGCAGTTGAAGTGAAAACAATCTTTTCAATGTTCAGCTTTTGGGCGACATTTAATACATTCAGCGTACCCTCCACATTCAATCTATAAAATGTGGAGGGATCCTTTTCCCAGGCTTTGGCACAGGCCGCCACATGAAATACTTGCCGGCAACCCAGCATGGCAAGCTCAAGGCTTTTGGCATCCAGTATATCACCTTTAAATAAAACAATATTCGAATGGTTTTTCAAAGATTTTGCCTTTTCTTCAGAACGGTACAGGGCATGAACCCTATACCCCATATCTGCAAGAGATAAAGCAAGACGGTTGCCTATATAGCCGGTTGCCCCGGTAAGAAACACATTCATATAAATATTATTTTCTTTTACTTCGTTTTATGTTTTCTTTTTCGTAACAGCCTGACCAGAACTTCAGCTTTCAACTCAAAGGCAACATAATTTGATACACAAAAATGTTGAATACCCAACAATGATCATCAGGGTTTCATAGGCAACACCTCCATTAAAGGGAGGTTGGTCACCGGCCAATGACTCACCTGGGCGTTTGTATTAAGGGCCACATCAACCTCGGGAGAAGTGAACGGTATCACTCCGATATTCCAGCCATCCATAACAATCAAAGGTATATCTGCTTTCAGGTCAGATAGCGATGCTTCAATGTTGATGGACTTGGTCTCTTTGGGCAGAAGGGAAATATAATTGTCGGAATAATATACAGGCAGTACTCTATTTTTTGAGTGTTGGCGCCTTAACTGAAGATGGGCCATCAGGGCAATCTGGGAACCCGGGTTATGAATGGTCACATTTATAATGCATTTGCCATCAACATCGAGACGTTTAGCTTTTACTTCAAGAGGAACAGTTGGCAAAGTGGCAAGTTCCTGCAAACTATCCGGATGCTCGGGAAGAGCCCTCCAATAGAAATTGTCAGAAATCAACTTTCCGTTACTGTCTTTTAATTCCAGCTTTACAAAATGAACTGCCGAAAGCGAAACAGGCCATTCGACCTGGCCCAGATCTGTTGCCCGGCTGGGCAAAGCAGTCACGTCATAATCATGCTGGTACTGAACAGTGCCGTCTAAATTATAAATTGCCAGACGGGCATGGGCACCGGTTAAGGGTTCCGGCAAATTATTAATGACCTGCACATTCCATTCTTTTTCGTTCAATTGTATATGAACAGGCTCACAGGCTTTCCTGACCGCGAACAAAGAGGAATTCGGTTCCAGGTCGTGGTGATAAAGTTGCCATACGAAGCTGGGCTGGGCAGGATTGCTCATCCAGGTTATCGCTCCGGTGCAGGGATTAAATAGTTTAGCAAAGCGGCCTTCATACATTGCACGGAAAGCCTCATAATTGGCCAGCTGTGCTTTGCGGACGAAATCGGCCAGGTTCAGCACTTTCCCATATCGGGCATTGATCATCTTGGGATATTGATTGCCACGCTGTGCACCGCGGGCCATATCATGTTCAGCCCAATCGTCATTAATGTTTTCCCAATCCTTTTTAGGCATCATACCCTGAATGGATTCCAAGGTAGGAACGGAAACGCTCCCTATTTCTGTTTTATAAGCCTCCTTAAAGGAATAAAACTCTCGGGGCGTACGCCAAAAATAAGGGCCACCGGAATTCACGCCCCTGCCTTCGGTGGAACTGGGCTGATAAAGGCGGACCGGTTCAAGCTCTGCCATTAATTTACGAAGTGCCTCATCAATTTCTTTGGGTGGATAACCTTCATTTCTGGCACACCAGATTGCAATAGAAGGGTGATTGCGAAAGCGCAGTATTTTCTCGCGGACATTTGCCAAATAAACATTTAAGTCCGTTGGATTTGGCCCGTCACTGGGATTAGGCTGGAAAAATTCATCCCAAAGCATGATGCCATATTTGTCGCAAAGTTCATAAAAATCCTCGCTTGTACTTTGACCTACCCAGTTGCGGATTATCGTATAGTTAGCCAGCTGGTGCATACGAATCTGGGCCTCCAGCCGCTTGCGGGGAATACGCTTCATTGCTTCGTCCATTCCCCAGTTTCCACCTTTGCAGAAAACACGGACCCCGTTTACGGAAACCGTCAGGTTATCAGCATCCTCCACCGAATAGGTGATTTTACGGATACCAAAGTTTTCCTTATGAAGGTCGGACACTTTTCCGTTTATTTCAAAACTGAGTTGAAAACTATAAAGGTTCTGCGGGCCATAACCATTGGGCCACCACAACTTAGGATCAATCAAATGCAACTGGGGGACAGAAGAAGGGTCAAAAGAAAGTACCTGCGAAGTGCGGGCAGGCAGTTCAACAGTCTTTTGAAATGAGACATCTCCAAAACTACATTTTAAAACACCCTTCTGAGGTTTATCCGAAATATTTTCGACTGTCGTTTGAATCTTCAAATCGGCAGTTTTTAAACCCGGTAATTGTACGTCACTAGTTACAAGCGGGTTCTTAATAAGAACTTTCCCTGTTGCCGAAAGGAAAACCTTTTGCCAGATACCGGTATTACGGTCCCGTATAGCCGGGATCCAATCCCAACCTATAGAACAAAGGAATGTTGGTCC
>JAUZOH010000455.1 GCA_030706565.1 Bacteroidota bacterium
ATCAAACAACTTCGAACCCTCTTGAATCCCCTTTATTTTTCGTACTCTCTGTGACCTAGTGATTAATACAAGACCATTAGGTAGTTAAAATCCTCAAAATCAAACTCTGTCCCTCAAATATTCAGTATCCTGTTATAATCCCTTTTGTGATCCTAGATTTTAGTTAAACGGAATAAAAAGAACCTGGTATCACATACTCCCCGAAGAACAGTAGGGAAAGCTTCTTTTTTCATAAAAAATTAAAAAGAAAATACATCGGTTCTAGTTTAATGAATTACAGAATTATTATGTAACCATTAAATGAGGTTTATGAATTTGAATTAATCCGAATAATCATAAACGGTCAGAAACAACCATTTCTTTATGTTAATCCATGTAGTTGTCAATGAAAAAAAAGCCAGAACGACCATGTCTTATTCATAGCAGTCCTGGCTTCTTAAATATTTAGCAGACTTATTTTATTCCCTAATAGGTCATGAAATTCAATGAAATTTTACTTACCTACTACTGATTTTTGAGAATGATTTTTTACAAACCCCTTAATAAAAAAAACGATTAATCGTACTGCAACGATAAAAACATATAACGCACAACTAATCATAAAAACAAAACCGAGCTGGCTGTATAATTCTGTCCAACTGGTTTTATAAATCAGGATAGAAATAACATTCAACAAATAAGATAAGCCGAAAATAATCAGCCATATTATAAATTCCTTAAAAATATTTACTGTTACGGTCTTTTTCATTATCAATAATTTTAATAGGATAGGCATTAAATTTTAAATTCTTCCGGTAAAGTCACCATTTGTCCGGTGTCAATGGATTTTTCGGCTAACAGAGTCCAAACACTACCGTAATAGGCTTCCTTGACCATTTTATCGGGAGCTTTGCCCTTACGGATAAAGGCTGCATAGGCTTGCAGTTCAAACTTTGTATCTTCATAAAGGTCTTTAGGACTAATTCTTTCACCTTTATATTGATCTGCTGTTTCCGGTACCCAGGAAGTTCCGGCAACTCCAATATTATCAAAAATACCGTGTTCGATATTATTAACAAGTTGGCCTATTCCCGGTGCAGGCGGAGGTGTTTCGGTATAATACCTGTTCATTTCAAATTCAACAGTACCTTTATCTCCCAGAACTTGTTCCTCAAGACCATATTTTTTATTGCTGATCATTGAATCGTAAAGGAACTTGGCTTCATTCGGGAAATTATATATTACAGCAATATTATCAGGTACCGTACGACCATCTTTCCAGTAAACAATACTACCTGAAGCCATTACCGAAACCGGGAATTGATCTAATGCCCAGGTGGCAACCTGTAACTGGTGAGACATTAACTCGGTAAGCAATCCTGCAGAACATTCTTTGTATAACCTCCAATTGATCTGTTTGTCAAAGGACTTGTCATTATTTGGAAGTGGCCGGCGCCAATCATTATTCCGGTGCCAATATGCCCTGATTTGCCCGATTTTACCTATATCTCCATTATGAATACGCTGCATTCCTTCCAGATAAATAGGATTAAAGGTCCGTTGATGCCCTATCTGAAGTATCTTATTTGTTTTAATATGGGTATCATACATCCGTTTTACATCCTCAACGGTCCGGGCCATGGCTTTCTCACAAAATACATTAAGGCCGGAATTTAAACAATCAATGGTAATATGAGCATGTTCAAACAAAGGGGTTGCAATCACCACACCATCCAATTTTTCCCTTTCAATGAGTTTGCGGTAATCGTTGTAAGTTTTGGGACTGAATCCGTTTTTGTTGCAAAATTCAAAAGCAGTATTCAGGTGGGGTTGATAATTATCGCACAATGCACAAATATCTATGTTATCTTCTTTCATCACCAGAATCATATTCCTTAACAGTTCCTGGCCCCGTGAGCCTGTGCCAATAAAGGCAATTCTTACACGGTCCCCGGCACCCTTAGAAACAGTATCTCCGGCAAAAACTTTGAGCCAGGGAGTTGCGGCCAAAAAAGCGGCAGAACCACCAATGGCCATATTTTTTAAAAATTCTCTACGTGAATTAATCGGTGTGTCCATACGAATATATTATTGATATTTCTTTATTTACATTTTTATTAAAAACTAAGGCCTTAAGCGGATTAAACTTCGCAACAATGGCATCTGCTTCTTGCAAATTTACCAATAACAATGTTGTCGAAAGTACTTCCGCGATTACCGGACAACTGCATTGCACAAAAGAAATCCGGTTATTTTCTTCAATTTGTAAATTTTTAGGATTAACAATATGATATTTATTGCCCAGTATATTTTCTGTCAAAGCCCCGCTAAATGAAACGCAACTGTCATTTAAATAAAAAACAGGCATGGAACCTGAAATATTCCTCATAGAAAGCGGCCAGTTCGGGCCATAAGGATGAGTTCCCCGCGTAAGGACAGAACTTCCTCCAAAACTGATAAAACAATCTTTAACACTAAAAGAAGTAAGTATCTTTTCGGTCTCTCTCAGTACCAAACCCTTTCCAATAGCGCCAAAATCAAGTGAAACAGTATCGGTTGAAAATTTAATGGATTTCCTCTCCGGATTTAAAATTATATCCTTCATACCGCAGTCCAAACTGCCCTGGTTTCTTTTCACGGGATTCTTAAAATATCCCAGGCCTATATCAAAATAACCTGATGTCCATTCATTAAACCGGAAACAATCCTGTAATATTTTCCACAACCTATCACTCACAGGTATTTCTTCCCGGAATGCCGCTTCATTTACCCTAAAAACCTCAGCCTGTGAATCGAAACGGCTTAATAATTTTTCGAGAGCCAAAGCTTCCTTTTCAATTTTTAAGGCCAATTCTCCGCCAGCAACATCATTCATCTCAGGAA
>JAUZOH010000456.1 GCA_030706565.1 Bacteroidota bacterium
ATCGCCTTCTTTTAATCCGGAAGTGATTTCTGTATTAATTCCATCGCTTATTCCGATAGTTACCGGTACGGAATTTACAGAAACTCCTTTTTTCACCCATACTAACGGTTGTACCTGGGTATTTCCCAAAGAAGCTGTTTGTATTTGAGTATTTGGCTTCATTTTATGTTGTTCACTCTCGGGAAGGCTTTTGTAATAAGTTTGCAATAAGTCATTGTCTGGGGTAAAACGCAGCGCCTTTGCCGGTACGGTTAGCACATTGCTGGCTTTGCTGATTTCTATCGAAATATTGGCGGTCAGTCCCGGCATCAGTTTCTTTTCGGGATTGGGTGCGTGAATGATGACGGTGTACGTAACCACATTATTGGTTGTGGTTGCCTTCAACCTGATTTGAGTGACTGTACCTGAAAATTTCATATCCGGAAAAGCATCCACGGTGAAACTTACGTGTTGGCCTTCTTTTACCTGCCCTATATCGGCTTCATCCACATTGGCTTCAACCTGCATCTGGGTAAGATCGTTGGCAATGGAGAAGAGGGTAGGAGTGCTAAAGCTTGCAGCCACTGTCTGCCCTTCATCAACCGCACGGCTGAGTACTACCCCGTCAATTGGAGAATAAATATAAGCATAGGCGAGGTTTACTCTGGCCCTGCTATAATTGGATTTTGATGTTTTCAGATCTGCCATGGCTTTTTCATAATTGTACAGTGCCTGGTCATAGTCGGATTTGGCAATGAGGTTTTTGTCGAACAAAGCCTTTGTACGCTTGTAGGTAGAGGTTTGAAAGGTCAGATTGGCCTTGGAATCATCGAGAGCAGCCTGACAACTTTCCAACGTTGATAAAAGCGAGGCCCTGTCTATTTCTGCCAGAAGCTGTCCCTTTTTAACGTGCGAATTGTAGTCCACATAGATTTTACTAACTACTCCGGAGACCTGGGTGCCTACGTCTACAGTTTTAATGGCAGCAATTGATCCGGTAGCTGTAACGACATTACTGATGTCGCCCCTGGCTGCTGTTACTGTTTCAAATGTGGCAACTTGTTTTTCCTGCCTGCATGATTTCAAAACAATTGTTGTACCTGCAACAAATAAAATCAGCGTTCCAATTACCCATTTTGTTTTCTTTTTCATGATTTCCCTTTTTAAGAATGTATTTATAAGGCAAGAGGCTTGCCTAAATAAAAGTCAAGTGTTTTATAACTAAAGATTAAATTATATTTAGATTGCAAAAGTTGATTCTCTGCTTTGATCAAATTGGTTTTTTGAACCAGATAATCTGTTGAATTGATCAGGCTTTGTGCATATTTTTCGGCTGCTACCTGCGATGATTCCAAGGCTGCATTATAACTTTCGTTGCTGGCTTCATATTTTTTAGTGGCTGAAGTTACGTCCACACAGGCCTGTTCAATGGATTTCCTTAAAGCATTTTTCGTGTTTTCCGTTGTCAGCTCTGCCTGCTTGGTTTGTATCATGGCCGTTTGAATTTTAGAGCTGATTTCTTTATTCTGGCTGATGGGAATAGAGAGTGTCAGTCCGATAGACGGGCTGATTTTATTGCCCATTTGATAACCATAAGAAAGCGGTGTACTGTTGTTATAACCTGAGCCAAGGCTACCCGAGAGGGATAAGGTCGGATACTGGTTGGCTTTGGCAATATCAACACCAATTTCAGCAACTTTTTGGTTGAGTTCGGCACTTTTTATCTGGGGTTTGATGACCAGGGACGTGTCGTACAGGCTTTTGGCATCCACCAGCCTTTTTTGTATGATGTTTGCAGTAAAATCAGGATGTGCAATTTCGAAGACATCACTTACCGGGAATTCCATCAACTGCATTAGACTGACCCTGTCAGTGGAAAGCTGTCCTTCATTTTCAGCAAGGGTTTGCTTTTCACTGGCCAGTTCTGATTTGACCTGCAAATAATCAGACTTTGAAATAGCCCCCAGTTTCATCCTTGCTTCAGCCAGAGCTAACTGCTGAGAAAGGGATTCAATTTGCTGCTGGCTGTTTTTTACCTGTTCTTCATCATATAGGACCTGCAGGTATGCACTTAAAATGTTAAGGCTTATACTTTCTTTTTGGGTCTGTGTATCATATTCCCCGGCCTGAAAGGTTAGGATGGATTGTTTAATGGTATTGTTGATTTTATTTGCATTGTATAACGTGACATTTGAATTTATCTCCACGTTGGTGTTGTTGTAGCCTGAATATTTTCCATATTCCAGTTCATTGTTCAAAGGCCTGTTCCAGCTGAATGATTGCCCGACACTTGCACTTAATGATGGATTCCTGCTGGCTTTAACTTGTTCAGTATAAACTTTATTCGTTTCGCTGGTAAGTGCCAGTTTCTGAACCGATATATTATGTTCCAAAGCGTAGCTGATACATTTTTGCAACGACCAAATGCTGTCTGTTTTTTGCTCCTGTGCAAAAACTGTCTGTAACCCAACCGGGTTTATGACGCTTAAGAAAAATAAGAAGATGTACTTTTTCATCTCAAAATATTTTTATTTCGAGGACAAAGGAAGTTCATCAATTTCTCCAGAAAGAACTTAATAGACCAACAGAACTTTTTTATAGATGAATTTTCTTTTTTTATGCCAAAGGCAGAGATCATTATGATTACACCGATTTTGCATGTAGAGCGTAGATTATAAATTAAATAACCCTTTTTAATGGGTTAATGGTAATCAAGTTCCAAATACGGTGGATGAGGCAAAATTTAAACAAAATGGGATGTCTCTTAGAATGCGAAGACAGGATTTATAGGATTAACATGTTTTTGCTTCCATATTGGTTCAATTGGCTGGATGCAGAGACTAAAATATTTCCCGGCCAATCCCGGAGGGATGTCC
>JAUZOH010000457.1 GCA_030706565.1 Bacteroidota bacterium
AGCATAGGTCTTTCTCCTTTGACGCCAAATAAAGCGCCCCAAACCGTGGTTGAAGTAATTAACAAATTTAACTTATTGATTAAAAAAAGAAAAAAACAAAAAGTAAAGAATCTCAATTACATATAAATTATATCGAAGAACTATTAACCATTATTGTTTATAAACATGCAAATCTAAATGACGCTAAGGCGCGAAAAATCAATAATTTAATAACAAGTAGGATTTTTATCAGATCAAATCTATTTTGCGGTGGCTTCGACTCCGCTCAGCCACCGTTTGTCCTCGTTGCGGAGCCATGGCAATGCTTAATCGTCATCATCCTTTAAAGTAGCGGTGAAAAATGCAGAACGGACTGCTGCCGGACAGGAAGAATCTATTCCTTTCACGGCCTTCCAGAGCACTTCGTTGAAGTCAGCTTCATTGACCATATCTTCTTTGGAAAAATTAAACTTTTCGCTCATCCTCTGCCACTTATTTTTAGCAAGATTTATGTCATTCAGGTCAACCCGGCTAGGCCTGACAGTAAACGGCTGATGATCCGGGGTTTTATTAAAACACCGCCATAACGGAGTGGATGCGGCATCATACTGGCTCATTGGAGGCAAACCGAGTATTAATTCTATAGTACGAAGAAGAGAGGTGGTTGAATACAAGGTATGATCTACAAAACCCTGTTTCACAAAACCTCCTGCAAGATATGCCGGACTACGGTGGGCATCCACGTGGTCCGGGCCATTCTGGGCATCATCTTCAACGATCACCACCAAGCTTTTATTCCACACCGAACTATGGCTGAGATAATCCACAAACATACCGACAGCCAGGTCATTATCGGCAACCTGAGCAAAAGGAGAGGCCGCCCCCAGTTTTAATCCCTGGGTATGATCGTTGATAAAGCGAATGGTGCTTAACTGGGGCAATGCGTTTACAGATAAAAGTGAATCAAAATCCTGCTTCCACTGTCTGAAACGTATGGTATCCCTGAATGTTTGATCCCAGCATCTGAAATAGGTACAAAAATGATCCTTCAGTACCGGGATATTTGCTTTTTGATCATCGATAAATTCTCCATAAGAGCGGAAACTGACACCATGACGTTTGCAATTGTCCCAAAGGAATCCGTTTTTATTATTGGCAATTTCCCTTTTTCCGGCAGCAGTGCTTACCCCGCCCCTGCCCCCATAGCTGGTTGGCCAGGTTTTTTCGAGAAAATCAGTGGCATAAGCCCCCATGGTCCAATTATGTCCGTCAGCACTGACTTCTCCATTGACGTAAAAATTATCCAGTAAAACAAATTCACGGGCAAGAGCATGCTGATTGGGCGTGATTTTCTCGCCAAAAAGGACAAGTCCCGGATCGCCATTTCCTGCAGGTATATCACCCAGAACCTGATCATAGGAACGGTTCTCCTTTATAATGTAAAACACATATTTAATTGGGGAAGAATCGCCTACTTTACTGGGAATGGGATTACCTTCCATCCCTTCAGCCGTCAACTCCTTAGTTTTCGAATATGGAGTGTTATCATAAACAGCTTTCGAATAGACAGCCATTTGCTCTTCATCAGGAATTGGAAGAATATTGAAAGCTCCCCTAAACAAACCTGCTATATACTGTACTTTTATTTTTTGACCGATGGCACCGTGCTGATAAATCACAACCTCACCTTTGCGCGTTGGATTAGGCCCATAAGGATTAGGAAGAGAAGTCAATCCTTTACCATTGGCAACCAGTATTTTCTTATTTGCAATTCTTACACAGGTCGGATACCACCCTGTTGGAATAAAACCTTTACTTTTACTTGACCCGGGTTTACTGACATCAAACAAGGCCAGACAATTGTTGTCGGCATTGGCGATAAAAAGTGTCTTTTCATCCTTGCTTAATGCCACACCATTTGTAGTTGACCCGCTTGGTGCATCCGGATACAAAGCAGAATTAAGCGTTTCAACAACCTTCCTTTGCCGGATATCAATCACTGAAACACTGTTGTCGTTGGCATTGGCTACAAATAAATATTTACCGTTCCGTGTCATGCATAAATCGTTGGGATTATCACCCACCGGCACAGAACCGGTTATTTTCTGTTTGTCTGTATCAAAGAAAACCACCTGGTCGCATCCCCAGCAAGAAATATAAAGGGTCTTATGATCAGGGGACAGGATGCAGGTATACGCCTCACCGTTAAGATCATGCCTGGATAAAACTTTATTCAAATGTGTATCAATAACATAGAGTGAATTATTATCCTTTGTAACAGCATAAAGCCTGTTTTTACTATCATCCAAAGCCAATCCTGTGACTGAAATCCTGTTTGGCCAAGGTTTCCCTAATCTAACCGTATCATTGGCCAGTAGATGTTTATTTTTTATGGCATACCTGATAATCATATTATCATTGCCACCAGAAGCATATAAATATTTGCTGTCATGAGAAAAAACCAATCCCAACCATGCTTTTCTGATGGGAACAGAATCAATAACAGCCTCTTTTTGAAGGTCTATAAGCTGAATCGATTGGTCACTTTCGCCATTATTGGTTACAGCTGCAAATTTTTCTGAAGGTGAAACTGCAATATTGAGGGGCAAGTCCCCTAACTTTAACATTTTTCCTGTAGGGGTCAGAAACCATCCATTGGGCAGAGAAACACGATGGGATTCAATTTCATTTAAAGTCTGGGCAGAAAGATTAAGGCTACCTGTAATCAACGCAATTTGACTAAAGATTAACGCCAGAATTTGTTTCATTTTCATTTTAATATAATAGTTAGTACAGTCAGTTTATTTTGATAAATTATTAATTAAAGTTTCGCAAGTAAATATCTCCCTGAACGGAATAAAATTTAACAA
>JAUZOH010000458.1 GCA_030706565.1 Bacteroidota bacterium
CGGTTTATATACATCCCAGAACGCCTCGCGTGTAATATCTTCAGTTGTTCTGAAATCCTGTTCAAGGGTATTTCTGATTTGTAACTTCATAATCAACTTTCATTTAATTTAATTATGATGTCTATTGTTTTTAGCGATGAATTGCCTCAGGATTGCCACGCCGCAAGGGGGCGGTTAAATTTTTATAATCTATAATTTCTCTATTTAAAGTTTTTTCTGCAAATAGATTTCTGCTTTGAGGCTTAATATTTATTTTCTTCTGATTCAACCCTGTATTATTTAGGTTAGTAGATAAATTTACATGATTTAAAGGTTCAATTCCGAAACATATTGAAAGAAATAAATTTAAGCAAAAATTTTTCAAGTCTGTAAATTAATCCCAGCGTTTTTCATCTTAACTCTGAGGTTCCCAGCGTGACCATAATATTTCATTACGCTGGCACAATGAGAAAAATTCCGGTTTTCGCGGAATAATCCTTAAAGACTTTAAGTGAATATGAAACTGTTATGAACCGATCCGTAAATTGACGGATAGCTATAAGAATATATGGAAGTTCCCTAAGATTTTAAAATTAACCAATATATGTGAATAAAAAATCGTTTCCTGATCGACCACATTACCGGCTCCAATTATGACGGAAAATCTTTTCATGATGACTGGAAAATTTATAATTCAATTCGATGACGATGACATTATAAAAGATAGCAGTCACTATTTTAAGTCAACAATTATTTTCCAAAGAGCCATAGTTTTAGATAGTTATTCTTTAAATTTATTGAATTAAGATCCGGTTGGTAAGCATGGTTATTCAAGAGCCGGGATATCAGGGTTTTGGCACATTGGGTGTATACAGTTTGTCGAATATCACATTCCTCCAGGGATTAGATCACTCAGCTATTATCTTTTGCAGGTTTATCACATTGATGAATACATTGTAAGCTGACTGTAAAACGTTTTGATAGGCATTCCGGCATTTGACCTGCTCTGAAAGATAATCCTTGTTTAGCAAATACCCTTTACCAAGCAGGGCCTGTGCGGCCTTAAGGTTTTCGGTGGTTAAGGAATAATTCTTCCGGCTCATCCCATACTCTTTTTCTGAGGCTATTAATTGTGCTTGGGCATCCAACCATTCTTTATTTTTTTGATTTTGCAATTTTCGCAAATTCTCGCGTTCAATTTGTTCCTGTAATTTCAATTGTGAAACTTCTTTAGACGTCGTCAAAGCCCGGGTTACCGGAATTCTGACGGATAAGGAAATGTAACTGTTTCCATGCCAATGGTTCCTGTCGCTCAGATTGAAGTCGTTGCCATAAAAGTTTGTCCCATAAAATCCGCTCAGCGAAAGGGTAGGAGCATATTTCAGACTGGCCG
This sequence comes from Bacteroidota bacterium, assembly GCA_030706565.1. Lineage (NCBI taxonomy): Bacteria > Pseudomonadati > Bacteroidota > Bacteroidota bacterium. The sequence goes on from JAUZOH010000458.1 coordinate 1,373, forward strand.
ATGTTATCCGGCTTTCAGCTAAAGCTATCACTTCGGCCTGCCGGGCCAGGCTAAGTCCGCCGGTTAATGAATCGCTAGCAATGTTTCCCGCTAGTGAATGATCCATCTTTGCATATAAAGCGGCAATATCTTCCGAAAGGTGCAATTCTGCCGTATTCTTATCTGAAACCTCTGCTCCCAGTAAATAGAGCAAGTTAGCTTTTACTGAAAATAATACCTTTTCTGCATTCAAAAATTGAGTCAATGATGTGTTATACGCAATTATAGCATTATTTTTATCCTGCAGGGATATTTTTTCTTTAAAGTAAAGTTCTGTAGCCTCTGCCAGGGATTGTTGGTAATAGACAGTGTCGGTTTTCAGGGATTCAAGCTGATCCTGTGAAATGACGCATTCGGCATAGGCCCGGGCTATATTTGCCCGGATATCGGTCTCGGAAATCTGTGTATCGTAACGGTTGATGTTGTTCTGTTGCTTTTGCTCTGAGGTTTGCCTGTGCATAGCCGGGTTGAAAATATCGTACGAAAGGTTTACCCCTGCCCCTGAATTCCAATCAGTATTAAACTTCATATAAAGCATTTGACTTGGATCAGCACCTTGATTCATCATCGATGCCGGAATAGGAGTAGATGGGATAATAATATTACGCCGGTAATCATTTGAGAGGTAAATGTCGGGTATCTTACTGCGTTGGACCTTTGAAAGTTCCTGTTCATCCTTTTGTTGCATCAGCCTTTTAACTGCCAGCTCCGGGGAATTATTCAACGAATAGGCAATGGCTTCATCGAGAGTCAGATGATCCAAATTGAGCGTGCTAACAGGCTTCTGGGCTGCAATAGGCCATAATATCCCCGGGAATAAAATAAGCAGCGTGGTGTACAATATTTTGTTTTTCATAGTAGCCATTATTTTATCTGAATACGGATGAAGGTTCTACTTTTTTCAATTTGCCGATTGAGAAAAAGGAGCTGCCGACGGCAATAAGCAGGGTGGTTAAAAAAAGAAACAGCAGGAACAGTGGGGTAAGTTTGATAATCAGACCGGCCTTTGCCATACCGTATTTTGTGCCGATAAGCATAATCAACGAAATAACAAACCCTACTACGGAGTACAAAAAGGACTGGGCAATTACCAGACGGGTAATGTAAACCTTGGTGGCACCTATGGCTTTCAGGGTGCCATAGTCTTTGATGCGGTCGTAAGTGGCCGAATACATGGTCAGCCCGATGATAAAGAAACCGCTGATAATGGCAAACAGTACCAGGGTGCCAAAACTCATACCCATATTATTGGCTGTCATTACATTGATTACGGTAGCCTTGCTCAGATTTGTCGCCCGCCAGGCTTTCAGGTCAGGTGCCATGCGGTTTATCCGGTTTACAACCAGATCAATCTTCATGGGATCATGAACTGAAACAATTACCCCGTTTACCAGGTTTTCGGAAACCCCTGAAAAAAAGCGGGCTTTGGATAAA
>JAUZOH010000459.1 GCA_030706565.1 Bacteroidota bacterium
CCTCATCACCGGCCTTAATCCCGGTAACAGGGCCTGGCGTAAATGCAACGGCAGTAGTGCCATCATATACCTTACTGTCAGTAATAATTAAAGAATTACAAGTTAATAATTTCCGGGTAATGGTGAAATTTCCAGGAATAAAGTCAACATGGTAATTGTCACCGGCAGACAAAGAACCTTTCTCTATCATATAATTCCCAACATTTTCGCCTGTCACACGCGACAATGCACCTTTGAAAACATCGCCATTTATTAATTCAGGCGAATAAGAGTATAAAAACACAGGATCAGGCTCGCCATATACTTTGGTCTGATCCGGATCTACAGTAACTTTTATAGGCCTGGCAGTAATCTCACCGTTATAAATCGTATCATTAACCGGAGCATCGTAAAAATTGCCTGCAGAACCGCTGAGGGTATAAGTAATGATCAAAGTTTTGTCTTTTGCCACATTGGCATTATCATAGTTTGCAGTTGCAGATACCCTTATATCATCATTATTTTTGATTCCGCTGATGGTCCCCATGCTGGTAATTTGAGCAGAAGCAGTTCCGTCATAAATCTTAGTCAACTCCACCTGTGGAGGATTTATGGCAAGAGGATGAAGAATTGTGGTAAAGCTCATTTCTTTGCCATAAACAGTTCCATAAGTACCAGTTGCATAAGCCCTGGCATAGTATGTGACATTGCCTTTTAAACTTCGCACGGTATCGGCATAAGCCCTGTTCTCAGAAAAATAGCCATTATTTGTTTTAGGATCAGCAACAGTCGGATTTCCTGTAGTATTCCAGCATACGCCATAAGCATCCTGGGTCCTGTTTAAACCCAATTTTATGTGAGCATGAACAACAGCTGAATTTTTATCAACATGACTAATACTATCCGTTGAAACCTCAGGTAACAATTGCCATACCAAACAGGGATAACCGTTATAAAGGGAAGGATAAAAACCCCAGATATCATCTGTACCATTGGCAGATTCATTCAGAAAATCCCAATTTGGGAAACTGGCTTGCAGCCTCATGTCATTGGTTGAGAGGCCACTGTTGTTTTCAAACATTCCTCCCCTGTCCAGGCCCAGACCCGGATTGGTAGATAACCAATGACAATATGTAATCATACTTCCAGGGTAAATATCTCCTGCAAAAGACCCGCTATTACAGTTTGATGCAGCAACAACATCGGAAGTATAACAATATTGGATAACCCCTCCGGAAAAATTTTCTCCTACAAAACCTCCGGAAATAGCTCCACCAGTATACTTATCCGTACAGAAAGAAAAACAGTTTTTAACCGTACCGGAATTACTACCCACAAACCCTCCGGTGGCCTGTCCTCCCGATATTGTACCGGCGGCAAAGCAATTTTCAATAATGCCCTGGTTAAATCCGGCCATTCTCCCTGTCGACTTTAATCCCACTACATTAGCTGTAGCCAGTCCGAGATTTTTTATTGTAGCACCTTTTATGTAACCGAAAAACCCGACATTTTCGTCAGCATCATGATTGATATGTATACCTGAGATCGTATGTCCCAACCCATCATAAGAACCAGTAAAGGGTATCCCGGCATTACCAATGCCCGGCCAACCATGATGATTAAACCACGTAGATGTTGATCCCGCATCGATATCCTTAATCTGAACATAATGATATGACCAGCGGACGGGATTCTCCGCAATCCAATACAGCTGTTCCAGCGTTGATATGCGATAAGGATTTGAATCTGAGCCATCACCTGCAATTGGAGGCCTGCTGATATAACCCTGCAGGGTATCCTGGATGATTGTCACGTACCTGTCTTCGCCCTCTAAGGGATGAAAACGTATTGAATCTTTATAACAATATGGAAAAGCATTGGCAGGTACAGTAAGTTTAAGAGTATCATCCCCGCTGCCGCTTAATTTGTCTAAAACTATCCGTTTCCCGGGAAATGCCGTCCAGCTGGTATTTGATTTGATGAGAAGATCTGTTGCACTACCCGAAGCCAACATCTTTGCTGTTGCAGGTGAAACAGTAAGATAGGGTTCACTGGCTTCTTGCAAGACATAGATAGGAACAGGGGAAGTTCCAGGGGCTGAAAGGGTCAGGGTTGCCGAACGTTTAAAAATTTGAGAATTAGCTTCAAGAGTAGTGGCGGTAATGGCAACATTTCCCGTATCCGCAGTTGTGCTCAGTTTAAGCCACTGGGGAACTCCTGTAATTTGCCATATCGAGTTGGAAAATACATCAAAACTCGCATGATTGTTGGCTTCTTTTCCAAAAGCTAATGAAACTGGAGATGCTGATAAAGAAATTTGTGCAGCTCCCAATTGTGTTACTTTTATGATTTGAGGATTAGCCCCTTCAGCTGTTATAGTGACCGTTGCAGTTCTAAATGTTCCGGTAGTATTTTCAGAAAGAGTAATAAGTGCATTACCAACATCTCCAATTCCTGATTCCTTAGCAACCCTTAACCAATCACAGGACTTTGAAATAGTCCATTTTGTATTAGAATAGATATAAAAGTTAGCCCAACTGTCTGCTTTTTGTGACAGGAAAATTTCATTACAATTGACAGAAAGTTTCCCGGCTTCCTGGGTTATAACAACATGAGTGTGGTTTTCTATATTTTTCCCGCCGATATTAATCCTTGCCGAACGTGGTGCCCCGGTATTATTAACTTCTGCAGTTGCCACATTAATTGTACCATTCCCATTCCCTGATTCAGGAGTAAAGGATAACCAGGAAGGTATGACAACAGAAATCCAGTCCAAATTTGAAAAAACATCAATAGTGTCATTACTGCCCACGTAAGGCTTGAGGTTTAAAGCACTTTCGGCGGCAGCAACATAGTTATTGCCTA
>JAUZOH010000460.1 GCA_030706565.1 Bacteroidota bacterium
TGAATAAAAATCAATTTTGACAGGCCCGATTAGTCCCGAATTTGTTCGCCCAACATATTGCGAAATTGTGTTTAGGTAATGGTTACCCAGCGTATTATATACAAGAATCTCAATTTTATTATCTCCTGAAGTCAATTTCCCTGAAAGATCGAAAGTCCATGGAGAAGTCACCTTTGTACCAATTGCTTTTCCATTTACAAAAACTTCAGCTGTCGCAACAACTTTGCCCAGATCAAAAAGAATTTGGGCCGCCTTTGCCTGTTCTTCAGTAATCTTGATCGATTTTCTATACCACATGCCCCCGGAATATGTTTTTAGTGATTCATTTTCGCCCAGATCTCCCAAACAGATTACTCCTTTTCCACACTCAAAAACAACTGGTTCAGGAAGTGCCGAACCGCCAAAAAAACCTGGAAGTTGTTCTATTTTTAGCGCTACTGAAGCCGATTCCGTCAAGTTATCAGGCAATGTCACTTTCCATGTCTGGAGATTTGAATCTGCTATTCTTCCGGCTTCCAGTTTTCCAAGCTCGCACAAATACTTCTTCCCTGCTACCCAAACTTCTGGTTTGGCTTTTGATGTAACATAAACGGCACGGGTACCGGGAGGCGACATAAACTGGTACCAACCAAATAGATCTTTTGCATTGGGCCTGAAATTATAAGAAAGTACAGCCGGATTCAGATACCAATTGGTTGCCAGAGGAACCGATTGCTTCCATGTTGAATCAGCCAGATTACTCCTAAAAACAAGAACACCACGCCCAATATTGCTATATTTTAGCAACACGGGGTTGTATCCTTCATTTAGTTCAACGAAATCTTTCCCCTTGGTTATCAGCTTATGATTGACATAAATTCGTTGAGGGACAAGTCCTGATTGAATAATCTTCGACTGCAATTTTTTGGGCGAGGAAACTGCCGACCATAAATAGTAAACTGTACCTTCGGCTTCAGGTTTTAATGGATAAATTGGACGGGCTACCCAGGTCGAACGGTCAATACTGCCTAATGAAATATTTTCATCATTTATGAAACCTTTCAATCCATGGTAGCCCTGATGCCCGGCATCATCCTTTAAACCCCAGCGCCACGAAAATTCGTAAGGTTTCCAATAGTATTTTTTGCCATTCAGTTCAACGGGCTCATCGGGGTTGATTTGCTTCAACGAAGACAGTTTTGCTTCAACCAAAGCCGAATCCAGATTATTGGGCAATGGCCCTAATTTCCAGAATTCAGGCCCATATCCAACAGTTGCACTTGCCCATTGACTATCGTCGGATTGTGGATTTTGGCCCTGTCCTGCGTTCTTTTCTTCAGCAAATTTCATTTTCCAGACTTCAACTCCCAGTTTTCCATCGAAAGCGGGTAAACGATAGTCTCCAAAATGGTTATCGAGTGTTGGTTTCAGTTCAAATTCCCATTTATTATCAATCGTCAAGGTGCTTATTTTTTCGGAAGACGCGGAAGTCAGTTTCTCTATTTCAGGTTTTCCTGGGCTGAAGACGATAAGTTGAGGTTCACTTTTTTCCAATGGTAGTGCTATCGTCGTTCCTAACTTAGAGGTTGAGCTTACTTTTAATGGTTTTGTTGATCCATCCCATGGATTCCATATCTCAACCTTTCCGCTGGCCCTGAAGAAACAGGATGTTCCCTTGGGCAAACCGTACACGAAATACAAATCACGGTTGCCTGCATGGCGATGAAGTATTCCAGGAATAATATTCCCCGTTAAAACTTTAAAATCGGGTTGAATTAAATTGCCAATGATCTTTTTGGCTTCTAGTGGATTGCTAATAAACAATCCTGTTCCACCAGATTTACTTTTTTTAGAATAAACCACCGTAGTGTCGTGCTTTTCAGAAAACGTTGTACCAAACATTTCCCTGATCTTCGACTGCAATAATTCATCATCTCCGCCTACCCGGTCGCTTGCCGCTGGCAATGAACCAATGGCCAGAACAATGCCTCCGCTCCGAAAAAATTCGAGTGCTTTTTCAATGGTCGAATACTTTACTGCCGACAAGCCCGGGAGTATCAAAACTTTATATTTTTCTCCGCTTACCTGAAGTTCATTTCTATCGATGCGACTGCGATTGAGCGATTCAAAATCCATAAAATCAAAATCAATTCCGGCTGGATAAAGATCATTGGCAAGCGTAAATGCTGTTTTTGTGAGGTCTTTACCATTCAGGCTGGCTACCACGGGTGCAACAGGATAAATCATGGCCACATCGCAACAATGAACTCCCTGGGATAAAACATAGCTCAACCTTTCCGAACATTTCAAAAAATCGCCCATATTGGCCCAGTAGGGCTGGCGCCAGTGGTTATCGGGGGCAGCCCACTCCCACATGCTTCCGTGGGTTGAATAGTATAATCCATGCAGACTAAGCAAATTGTGCCCCATTGCAAAATCTGTGAAAGTGGCATCAGCCACTTCTTCGCTGCTGGTTCCCCAACCACTGCCATAGTATCCCTCCAGCCAAGTTCTTGGACGTTCGTAAAGGTGTGAAATTGAGCTTGCCACTTTTGCTTTTACAATGTCTTTGCCCAATCCTGGCTGATCACAACCAGGGCCCGACATCCAACGCTGAGTGCGAAAATAATCTCCAAATTCGGTAACATCACGTCCTCGTCCGCCATGGTCGCAGCCAAATAACATACCTCTGCTCGTGTGCCAATTGTAAACGGGCTTAAAAAAACCTTCTTCAGACAGTGCAACCATCACATCATTGTAATCAAGCCGGATTTTGCCTGATCGCGGGCTGAGATCAATAAAAAGATGAGGCAGTTCCGGCAAGATGTCGTACCCTTTTCGTGCTTTGAACTCCGATGCAAA
>JAUZOH010000461.1 GCA_030706565.1 Bacteroidota bacterium
AATTTTTGCAACATCATGCATGCCGATGGTGCAGGAACAAAGTCATCACTGGCTTATATGTATTGGAAGGAAACCGGCGATTTGTCCGTATGGAAAGGTATTGCCCAGGATGCCATAGTGATGAATATTGACGACCTGCTTTGTGTGGGCGCTGTTGATAATATCCTGCTTTCTTCTACCATTGGCCGTAATAAAAATAAGATTCCCGGCGAAGTGATTTCTGCCATTATTAATGGTACGGAAGAATTTCTCGAGAAATTAAGGGAAATGGGGGTCAATATCAAATCAACCGGTGGCGAAACTGCCGATGTGGGGGATTTGGTCCGCACCATCATTGTCGATTCGACTGTTACCTGCCGCATGAAACGTTCTGATGTGATCACCAACGAAAAAATCCAGGCTGGAGATGTGATCGTCGGACTGGCTTCATTCGGGAAGTCAACTTATGAAACCGAATATAATGGCGGAATGGGAAGCAACGGATTGACCTCTGCCCGCCATGATGTATTCGCTCATTCCCTGGCATCCCGGTATCCTGAAAGTTTTGATAATGGCATTCCCGAAGATCTGGTTTACAGCGGTACAAAATCTCTTACCGCTATGGTCGAAAATCTTGGAGTTGATTATGGTAAACTGGTGCTTTCGCCGACCAGGACTTATGCACCGGTTGTCAAAACATTGCTTGACCGGATGAGGCCCCAGGTTCATGGAATGATTCATTGTACGGGCGGGGCTCAGACAAAAATATTGCATTTTATTGATAATCTTCATGTTATAAAAGACGACCTTTTCCCTGTACCTCCCCTTTTCAGAATCATTCAGGAGGAATCTCAGGCTTCCTGGCAGGAAATGTATCAGGTATTCAATATGGGCCATCGTTTTGAAGTTTATCTTTCGCCAAAGGATGCGGAGAAGGTGATACAAATTGCCGGAGAATTTAATATTGATGCCCGGATTGTTGGTCATTGTGAACCTTCCAATAAAAAAGACCTGACTATTAAAAGTGAATACGGCACATTCCGGTATCAACTCGATTAGTCTCTTTATCTTTTCTATTTTTTCGATAAGGTTAATTTTTCGTTTTGCAGAGGTTGCGGAATGAAGAGTTACTTGTTGACTTAAATTTTTGTCTTATAGAAAACAAAAAATTTGGAATTGTTATTCTTTTTCTATAAAAACTTTCAAAAATTTAACCTCTGCATCAGTTTTTAAATAATTTTGCCTTGTTTAATTAATATAGGATTTGTAATGAAAATATATTGCATTGTATTGTTTTTGTTGCTTTTCATGTCGGCAAATTGTATATGTCAGAATAGTTACGCCACTTCTGATACAATGAGGGCATCCGGTACTTCGAAAATCAATAATAATTTTAGTTTGACCCATCAAAGAAGTTTGGGCGAAACTAAACCCGACAGTATCGACAGGGCTTTATCCCCTTTTGTAAGTTCCGATTCTTCAAGAAATAAAGTACTTTCAAATGTAAGTACCAGGAATGAAAATAAAGAAGATTCATTAAAGTACCATCAATTATTGAAGGAAAAGCTTGTATTGGAAGACAGCATAAATAGGTTGCAGGCTGAATTCCTTAACAAAACTTTTATGGCCAATCAGTTGAAAACAAGGGTTGATTCCCTGACTCAGGAAAAAATGTTTTTACAGGGTAAACAATTGGAACTGCAAAGGAAAGAAAATGAACTTTCTGAAATGAATGATCAACTCAACAAGATGAATAAGGATTTGGGGGATCAATTACAGTCGAAAAATGCTTTGCTCGAAAAACAGGTAAAAGCGCTGGAAGAAAAAGAGGCTCTTTTTGCTGAAAAGGAGCAGATTTATAAGGATGCCATCAATAATTCCACTGTCGATAAGGTGAAACTGGAAGGTTCATTGCAGGCAAATAATGTAAAAATTGAAGCCAGAGATTCGGAATTGAGCTATCTCCGTAAAGATATCAATGATAAAGAAATTGACATTCAAAAGAAAAATAAGGACCTGGAGAAATTTGAAGACGAAAGGGAAACTACGGCAAAGTTGACGGAATCCCTGCGTAATAATTTGGATTCGGCTAATATTAAATTGCTAAAAATCCAGGAGGAGAAAAAATATGTTGAGCAACGCATGAAAGATGCTGAGGCAAAACTTAAGGAGTCGGAAGCCAAGGATTTGGCCCAACAAGCCCGCAAAAAAAGGATAAGGTTTATTCAGGGGGTGGCCATCAGAAGTTATAGGACTCCAAATTGGGCTTTTGGTCCCAGTGCCAGTGATCCGTCAAAAGCAGTTTTAATTAATAAAAATGCCGGAAATCTTGAATTTGATTACTATACAGGTGCATCCATAAAATTGAAGGATTTGACTACGGAGGATTCAAAAACATCTTATGATGCCGGTTTCTTCCTGGGATTCGGCGGGGCTAACCTTTTCAAGGATTTTTACATCGGGCCCAGTTTCAAACTCTTTGATATTGTTCATGTCAATACGGGTATAAACGTCTGCGAATACGATATGCTTCAGAAAGGTTTTTACGAAGGTGAAGAATTCTCAAACGTGGCTTCCATTGCTGGTGGAATTCCTACCGTAAAACAATGGAAAATTAATTTTTACCTGGGTATAATGTTTGACTTTGACCTGATTTCAAGTATCCCTAAGAAATTATAATAGAATCCCTCGTGAACATTATGGTTCAAGAGGGTTCAAAGAGTTCAAAGTTTCATAGTGAACCTTGTGGAATCCTTGAGAACCGTGTGGTTTTTGTATATATAAAAATATTTTAACCACAAAGCTAACATAAAGGGAACAATTGTATTTTCAATGT